>NZ_JBYTAH010000081.1:0-11088 GCF_058787975.1 Cupriavidus sp. FW305-26 | reverse complement strand
CCCCCCCCCCCCCCCCCCCCCCCCCCCCCCCCGGTGGGGTCAGGTGCGCGTGATCGAGACGCCGCCATCCACCAGCGATGCCGTGCCGGTGACGAAAGCCGAATCGTCCGATGCCAGGTACAGCACCGAGCGCGCCAGTTCTTCCGGCGTGGCCACGCGCTTGAGCGCATGCAGGTTGGTGATGAACGCCTGTGATTCCGCGGTGTCGTTCATGGTGCGATACATGTCCGTGTCCACGGCGCCCGGCAGGATCGCATTGACGCGGATGCCCTGCGGCCCATACTCGGCCGCCAGCGCCTGCGTCAGGCCGATCAGGCCGGACTTGCTTGCCGCATACGCGGCCACGCCGGGAAAGGCGACGGTGTAGCCAACGAAGGTCGAGGTGAAGATCACCGAACCGCCGCCATCCTTCAGCATCTGTGCAAGCTGGTGCTTGGCGCCGAGGAATGCGCCGGTGAGATTGATGGCAAGGGTGTCGTTCCAGCCGTCTGCCGAAACCCCGGTGCTGGGCCCGCCCTCGCCGAGCGTGCCGGCGTTGTTGAAGGCGATATCCAGGCGGCCATAGCGCTCGACCGCCAGCGCCACCAGCGCGCTGGCGTATTCCTCGCGCCGCACATCGCCGGCGAGCGCCACCGCGTCGCCGCCGGCGTCACGGATCTGCGCCACCAGGCTGTCCAGTTCGGACTGGCGGCGGGCACCGACTACCACCCTGGCGCCCTCGGCGGCAAACAGCAATGCGGTGGCGCGGCCAATGCCGGCACTGGCGCCGGTAATGATGGCAACTTTTCCAGACAAACGTCCCATGATCGATCTCCGGTCTGGCGCGGGGGCAACTTGCTGGTCCACAGCGCCGGTTTTGCGGGTAGGGCAGCAGGAACCGTCCTGCTGCCTCGTGAAACCAGTATGGGCAACGCGCGTGGTTCGAACTAGACTGAAGATCGCGGAACAACTTTCCGGATATGCCGAACAATGTTCAAGCTAGAAGGTGTCGCCAGCTTTGTCGCCGTGGTCGAGGCAGGCTCCATCAGCGAGGCCGCGAGGCGGCTCAACTTGTCCAAGTCCGTTGTCAGCGAACGCCTGGCCGAGCTTGAAAAGGCGATGGGTGCCAACCTGCTGCGCCGGACCACGCGGCGGCTGTCGCTGACCGAGGATGGCGCCGCCTTCCTGGAGCGGGCCACGCGCATCCTGCATGAAGTGGAGGCGGCGGCAACCGATGTTGCCGAGCGGCGCGGCACCCTGGCCGGGTCGTTGCGGATTTCCGCGCCGGTCACATTTGGCCGGATGCACCTGGGGCCTGCCATCTATCCGTTCCTGGCCCGGCATCCGGAACTGGAGCTGAGCCTGGACCTGGACGACCGCCGCGTGGACGCGGCCACCGACAGTTATGACGCCGTGGTGCGGCACGGCCCGCTGGAGAGCTCGCGCCTGGTGGCATGGCAGCTTGCCCCCAGCCACCGCCTCCTGGTCGCATCCCCGGATTACCTGGCGCAGATGGGCGCGCCGGCAACGCTGGCGGAGCTGCAGCAGCACCGTGGCATCTTCTACGCCAACCGCGGCGCGGCTGACTGGCGCCTGCACGGCCCCGACGGCACCGAAATCGCCCGTGCCGCCGTTGCGCTGCGCGTCAACAACGGCGACATGATGCGAGATGCCGCCATCGCGGGAGTCGGCATCGCGTTGTTGCCGACCTTTATTGCCGGCGATGCCATCCGGCAGGGGGCGCTGGCCGTGATCGAGGTCGGCCTGCGGGCCGAGCCGGAATCCATTTATATCGCCCACCCGGAAGGCCGGCGGGTGTCGGCGCGGCTGCGCGCGTTTGCGGAGTGCGTGCGCACGGCCATCGGCAGTCCGCCGTACTGGGACGCATGGGCGCAGGCACGCGGGGAGGGCGCGGGAACCTGATGCCGGCTGCTGGCCGGGTTCCACGATCGCCATGTGGCGGCCCTGCAAGCCTGGAGGTTTGCCGCCCGCGCCGCGCGGCCTGTATTCTAGCGCTCTGCCCGGCGCCCCGTTTCCGCTAGGAGGCAGGGCGCCATGCACTTCACATCGAGCCGGCCATACAGGAACCCCATGCAGGAACCCGAACTGGATGAAATCAATATCCGGATCCTCGAGGCGTTGCAGCGCGACGCCAGCCTGACCAACGTCGAGCTGGCCGCGCGCGTCAACCTCTCGCCGTCGCCTTGCCTGGCGCGCGTGCGCGCGTTGGAGCAGCGCGGGATCATCCGGCAGCGCGTGACGCTGCTCGATCCGCAGAAGCTTGGCCTCAACGTCAACGTCTTTATCCACGTGTCGCTGGAGCGGCAGGCGCGCGAGGGGCTGGATGCCTTCGAACGCGCCGTGCGCGCGCTGCCCAACGTGATGGAGTGCTACCTGATGACGGGCGATGCCGACTACCTGATCCGCGCCGTGGTGGCCGACGTGCAGGCCGTGGAGCGGCTGATCGTCGACGAGATCACGCGCATCCCCGGCGTCGCCAACATCCGCAGCAGCTTCGCACTCAAGCAGGTGATGTACGACACAGCCTTGCCGCTGCGCAATCCGCGCTAGCCCGGCGTTCGACGTGGGATATGCCGCGGCCTCAGCATTTTCGAGTGGTTTTTATGTTGAGCGGCAGTGGATTGTGCTGCCACCTGCCGGATAGGCAGTCAACTTCAGCACCTCATGCGGGAGGGCACTCCATAGAATGGGACAAAACCCATTGGAGACTTCCCCATGACCGACCTTGCCTCCCCACACGCCCGCCTGCTCGCCCAGGCCATGCCCGACGGCGACGACGATCCGCAGGAGACGCGCGAATGGCTGGACGCGCTGGAGGCAGTGGTGGCGCAATGCGGGCAGGAGCGCGCGCGCTTCCTGCTCGGCCGGCTGCTCGATGCCGCCCCCGCGCTGGGTGTGTCGACCACGGCTCAGAGCAACACGCCTTACCTGAACACCATCCCGGTCGAGTGCCAGCCGCCTTATCCGGGGGATCTGGCGATGGAAGAGCGCATCACCGGCATCGTGCGCTGGAATGCCCTTGCCATGGTGGTGCGCGCCAACCAGGCCTACGGTGAACTGGGCGGGCATATCTCCAGCTATGCCTCGGCGGCGGACCTGTTCGAGGTCGGCTTCAACCACTTCTTCCAGGGCGCCGATGCCGGCAACGGCGGCGACCTGGTCTACTTCCAGCCGCACTCGGCCCCGGGCGTGTACGCGCGCGCCTTCCTGGAAGGACGCCTGTCCGAGGCCCAGCTCGACAACTTCCGCCGCGAGGCGGGGGGGCAGGGCCTGTGCTCGTATCCGCACCCCTGGCTGATGCCGGACTTCTGGCAGTTCCCGACCGGCTCGATGGGGCTGGGCCCGATCCAGTCGGTCTACCAGGCGCGCTTCATGCGCTACATGGAGCACCGGGGGCTGCAGGCCACTTCGGGCCGGCACGTGTGGGGCGTGTTCGGCGACGGCGAGATGGACGAGCCCGAATCGATCGCCGCGCTGCCGCTGGCAGCGCGCGAGAAGCTCGACAACCTGACCTTTGTCATCAACTGCAACCTGCAGCGCCTGGACGGCCCGGTGCGCGGCAACGGCCAGATCGTGCAGGAGCTGGAAGCGCTGTTCCGCGGCGCGGGCTGGAACGTGATCAAGGTGCTGTGGGGCAGCGCCTGGGACCCGATCTTCGCGCGCGATCACTCCGGCGCGTTGCTGCGCGCCTTCGCCTCGACCATGGACGGCCAGTTCCAGACTTACAAGGCCAAGGACGGCCACTATGGGCGCGAGCATTTCTTTGGCCAGAACGAAGCGCTGAAGGCACTGGTCGCGCATATGACGCCGGATGAGGTGGCGGCGCTGAACCGCGGCGGACACGACCTGCGCAAGCTCCATGCGGCCTTTGCCGCGGCACGCGCGCACAAGGGCCAGCCCACGGTGATCCTGGCCAAGACCATCAAGGGCTATGGCATGGGCAATGCCGGCCAGGCGCAGAACACCACGCACCAGCAGAAGAAGCTCGACATCGAGGCGCTGAAGGCATTCCGCAGCCGCTTCGGCCTGGAGCTGTCCGACGAGGACCTGGAATCGATGCGCTTCTACCGCCCGGCCGAGGACAGCGCTGAGCTGCGCTACCTGCGCGAACGCCGCCAGGCGCTGGGCGGCTACCTGCCGGCGCGCCAGCGCCAGGCCGACACCGTGGCGGTGCCGCCGCTGGCGCAATACGGCCAGTTCGCGGTGGCGGCCGACCAGAAGGAGATGTCGACCACCATGGCAATGGTGCGCATGCTGACCGGCCTGCTCAAGGACAAGGCGCTCGGTCCGCGCGTGGTGCCCATCGTCGCCGACGAGGCGCGCACCTTCGGCATGGCCAGCCTGTTCCGCCAGGTCGGCATCTATTCATCGCAGGGCCAGCTGTACGAGCCCGAGGACGCCGGCTCGATGCTGTACTACCGCGAGGACATCCGCGGCCAGATCCTGGAAGAGGGCATCACCGAGGCCGGTGCGATGTCGTCGTGGATTGCCGCGGGCACCGCCTACAGCAACCATGGCACGGCCATGCTGCCGCTCTATATCTACTACTCGATGTTCGGCTTCCAGCGCATCGGCGACCTGATCTGGGCCGCCGGCGACCAGCGTGCGCGCGGCTTCCTGGTGGGCGCTACGGCAGGCCGCACCACGCTGTCCGGCGAAGGGCTGCAGCACCAGGACGGCACCAGCCACATCATTGCCGCCACCATCCCCAACTGCCGCGCCTATGATCCCGCCTACGCCTATGAGCTGGCAGTCATCGTCGACGAGGGCATGCGCGCGATGATGGAGCGCCAGGAGGACGTGTTCTATTACCTGACCGTGATGAACGAGAACTACGCCCAGCCGTCGATGCAGGCGGGCGTGGAGCGCGACATCGTGCGCGGCATGTACCGGCTTGCGCAGGTGGAAGGCGGCGGGCGCGCCAGGGTGCGGCTGCTCGGCAGCGGCACCATCCTGCGCGAGGTGGAGGCCGCGGCGCAGATGCTGGCCGAGGACTGGCAGGTCGACAGCGAGGTGTTCAGCGTCACCAGCTTCTCCGAGCTGGAGCGCGAGGCGCGCGAGACCGCGCGCCAGCGCCTGCATCATCCGCAGGACAGCATCGCCCCCAGCCATGTGGAAGCGCTGCTGGCCGGCGACGCGCCGGTGGTGGCGGCCACTGACTACGTGCGCGCCTATCCGCAACTGATTGCGCCCTACGTGCCGGCTCCCTTCACGGTGCTGGGCACCGACGGCTATGGCCGCAGCGACAACCGGCCGTCGCTGCGCCGCTTCTTCGAGGTCGATCGCGCCTATGTCTGCGTGGCGGCGCTGCGCGCGCTTGCGGCGCAGGGCACGGTGCCGGCGTCGGTGGTGGCCGAGGCGATCACGCGCTACGGCATCGACACGGACAAGCCTGCGCCGTCCTCGCTCTGATATCGCCGGCTTCACCTTGCAGGCCAGGCGGGGCGCTTCGGTGCGGGACTCCACATGCGACGGCGGCGGCTGTTAAGCTTTGTACTTCTGCAGCCGCTCCAGTTGCGCGTCCGTGCCGCCACGGGCGCGCACCGCCATGGTCCGGCGCCGCCCCCCCAGCATGATCGCCAAGCGCCGGATATGAAACGGATTCCTGTTGCCCGCATCGCCACCATCGCCATGGCTTGCAGCCTCTTCGCGGCCAACGCCAGTGCCGCCGACAGTGTCGGCCAGCGCCAGATAGAACGCGCTGTGAACGATGCCATCCGCCCCCTGATGGCGGCGCACGGCGTCCCCGGCATGGCCGTTGCCGTCACGGCCGGCGGCAAGCGCTACGTCTTCAACTACGGCGTCGCGGCGAAGGAGGGCCGGCGCAAGGTCGACGGCGACACGCTCTTCGAGATCGGCTCGGTCAGCAAGACCTTCACCGCGACGCTCGCGTCCTATGGACAGGCCCGCGGCACCCTGTCCCTGGCCGACCCTGCCGGGAAATACCTGCCGGCGCTTGCGGGAAGCAGCCTGGGCGCGACCAGCCTGCTCGACCTCGGCACCTATGCCGCCGGCGGCCTGCCGCTGCAGTTTCCGGATGCGGTCACCGATACCAGGACGATGGTCGACTATTTCCGGGGCTGGCGCCCCAGATATGCCGCCGGCAGCCATCGCCAGTATTCGAATCCCAGCATCGGCTTGTTCGGCTACCTGGCCGCCAGCAGCATGGGCCAGCCCTTCGATGACCTGATGGAGAAGACGCTGTTCCCGGCGCTGGGCCTGGCCCACACCTACATCAGGGTGCCGAAGGCGCGCATGGGCGACTACGCCTATGGCTATTCGAAAGACGGCAAGCCGGTCCGCGTGACGCCCGGCGTGCTGGATGCCGAAGCCTACGGCGTGAAAACCACGGCGGCCGACATGATCCGCTTTGTCGAAGCCAACATCGACAGTGCCGGCCTGGACGACAAGCTGCGGCGTGCCATTGCCGGGACGCACACCGGGTACTTCAAGGTCGGCGACATGGTGCAGGGGCTGGGCTGGGAAATGTACGCCTGGCCCACACGGGTCGACAGCGTGCTGGCCGGCAGTTCACCGCAGGTCGTGCTCGAGGCGAACCAGGTGAGCCGGCTGGAGCCGCCGCTGTCATCGCCCGCCGATGTGCTGGTCAACAAGACCGGCTCGACCAATGGCTTTGGCGCCTACGTGGTCTTTGTGCCGGCGAAGCGGATTGGCATCGTGATGCTGGCGAACAAGAACTTCCCGGTACCGGAGCGGGTAAAGGCAGCGTTTCGGATACTGGCGGCCCTGGACGGTGCGCCGGGACGGGCGGATACCCCGTAAGGGGAGGGTGGGGCTGCGTCACGCATCGCAGGCCTGTCCAGCGGCTGGTCCGCAAAAAATCCGGCTTTCCATGGAATAGTCCACGCCCTCCATGTGTATACGCAGGTACCCCCCGGCCGCCGGCTAACGCCAGGCCCGGTAGAAAGGAGACCCTGCAATGCAACGGAGAACCCCAAGCAATGGCGTCGGCACCGCGGCACGCATCGTGCCGGCGCTGCTTCTATGGGCTGCAAGCTTTGCCGCGCCAGCCCAGGAAGCCCACCACCATCACCAAACCACTGCGGGGCAGGTGCCGCCGCCCTTTGTCGCCAGCACCGCAAAACCGTTTGCCGGCCTGATGGGTGACGCCATGGCCGTAATGGATCACGGCATGGCGCAGGCAGCCATGAACGGCATCCCCGACCACGACTTTGTCACCATGATGATTCCGCACCACCAGGGCGCGATCGACATGGCCAAGGCGCTGCTGCTGTATGGCAAGGACCCGGAGTTGCGCAATCTTGCACAGGCCATCATCACCGAGCAGCAAAACGAGATCCGCCTGATGCAGGCCTGGCTCCAGCGCAGCCAGGCCAGGGCACCTGGCGCCACCAATCCTCGCTAACCGGCGGACATACACCGCCCGCTTCTGGACCGAATCATGAAAAGACATGCCCTTATCCTTGCCGTGGCCGCGCCTCTCGCAGTCGCCGCGCCGCAGCCACAGGATCGCGTTTACACCGCTGACCAGAACAGCAACACCGTTTCAGTGATCAATCCGGTGAGCAACAACTTGCTTGGGCAGATCCGCCTTGGCAACGCGCGGCCGGACGTGCTGTCGCCGCTATACAAGGGCGAGCTCAATGTCCACGGCCTTGGCTTCTCGCCAGACCATCGGACCCTGATCGCGATCTCGAACGGCTCGAATTCCGTCGCGTTCATCGATACCGCGACCAACAAGGTCAAGGGCATTGCCTATATCGGCCGCTCACCGCATGAGGGCTTCTTTACCGCGGATGGAAAAGAGGTGTGGGTAGTCGTGCGCGGCGAAGACTATATCTCCGTCATCAACCCGGTGACATTCCGGGAAACCCGCCGCATCCCGACCACGGCAGGGCCGGGCATGGTGCTGTTCCATCCTGCCGGCAAGCTCGCCTTCGTGGTGTCCAGCTTCAACCCCGTGGTGGATGTCATCGATGTCAGGGCACACAAGGTGGTCAAGCGCCTCAGTGTCACCAGCCCGTTCTCACCGTTCCTGCAGTTCACGCCGGACTTCCGCGAGGTGTGGATGACGCACAAGGACGTGGGCAAGGTCACCCGCATCGACACCGAGAAACTGGAAGTGAAGGGCGTCTTCGACTCCGGCTTCATCACCAATCACCTTGCCTTTGCCAGGACCGCGCGTGGCACGTTCGCCTATGTGACAGTGGGCGGCGAAAACGTGGTCAAGGTATTCACCACCGAGGCCGAACCGCGGCTGGTCGCGACCATTCCGGTCGGCGCGCTGCCGCACGGCATCTGGGCTGCCGATGACAGTTCACGCATCTATGTCGGGCTGGAAAACGGCGACGCCGTCGACGTGATCGACACCGCAACGAACCAGGTCACGACCCGCGTGCCGGTTGGCCAGGCGCCGCAGGCACTGGTCTATGTCTCCAACGCAGTGCCAGGCGGCGACGGGACCGCCAACCTTGTGCAGAGAGCGAACAGCGATCCGGTCAACATCGCCCTTAAACCGGTCCGTGGCGATGCCAAGGGCTTTGTGGTCGCGCGCAATCTCGGTGTCGTCGACGCATTGGAAGTATCCCTGTTCAAGCTGAAGCCGCAAACCACGTACAGCGTCTATGTCGCAGGGCAGGCCACGCCCGTGGCAAGCTTCCGCACCAATGCGGCCGGCATGGCCAACGGCACCGCCATTGGCCCGCTGCGCGAAGTCGTGACGACGCTTTCGCCAAAAAGCGCCGCGCCAGCGAAGCTGATCGTCATGGAGGGCGATGCGGCGGCGGATCCGGCCGCGGCGGTGTTGGTGAGCGCGCCGTGATCTGAGCGTGGCGACCTGGGTTAGCGGATCCCCGGCTAGAGCGCCAGGATCCACCCACCCAGCGCCGCGCCGGCCACCACCAGTACGGGGGACACGCGGCCGTAGACGAGCAAGCCGAAGGCCGCCAGCGCCAGGCCGAAATCCGCCTTCGAGTGGATCGCGCTGGTCCACACCGGGTCGTACAGCGCGGCGGCCAGTACGCCAACGACGGCTGCATTGATGCCACCCATCGCGCTCTGCACCCCGTCGCGCTGGCGCAGGCTTTCCCAGAACGGCAATGCGCCGGCCACCAGCAGGAACGCCGGCGCAAAGATCGCGAGAAGCAGTACCAGCGCGCCCACCCATCCACCCAATGGCGCGGGCGAGAGCGCCCCGAGGTACGCGGCAAAGGTGAACAGGGGACCCGGAACTGCTTGTGCTGCGCCGTAGCCCGCCAGGAATGCATCGTTGCCGACCCAGCCAGGGGGCACCACGCCAGCCTGCAGCAGCGGCAGTACGACATGCCCACCCCCGAAAACCAGCGCTCCGGCCTGGTAGAAGACCGACACGGCCGACACCGCCATCGAACCAGTCATTGCGGCAAGGGCCGGGAGCAGCACCAGCAGCACGCCGAACAACGCGAGAAGCAAAGCGCCGACCCGGCGACTCACACCGTAGTTGAGATGCTGGGCAGGAGGCAGATGGTTCAGCTGCAAGGTCCAGCGCGCAACCAGGCCACCCAGCACAATGGCGGCAACCTGGCCCACCGCACTTGGCACCGCGAGGACCAGAAGCGCGGCCACGACCGCGATGCCGGCACGCAGCCGGTCCGGACACAGCGACCTGGCCATGCCCCATACCGCCTGTGCGACAACCGCCACGGCCGCCACCTTCAGGCCGTGGACTGCCCCGGAATCCGCAACGCCGGACCAGCGCGCAATGCCAAAGGCAAACAGGACAAGTGCAATCGCAGAGGGCAGGGTAAAGCCCATCCAGGCGGCCAGCGCGCCAAGCCAGCCCGCCCGCTGCAGCCCCAGCGCCATGCCAACCTGGCTGCTGGCTGGCCCCGGCAGGAATTGACACAGCGCGACCAGGTCCGAGTAGCTCTTGTCGTCCAGCCAGCGGCGGCGCTCGACGAATTCGGCTCGGAAGTAACCGAGGTGCGCGATCGGGCCGCCGAACGAAGTCAGGCCAAGTTTCAGGAACGCCCGAAGAACCTCTGGAGCCGTGCCACGTGTGGTGGTTGCGTCAGCGGCGCGGTTTGAGTCCTGGGCGGGGTTGGTGGGCATCGGCGGTTTCTCGGTTAAGGCTTCATCGGCCAGTTATGCCTCCCAAATTCGGCCTTACCATATGCGGAATTCCTGTGGCTCCGCAAAAGGCGTGGCCGAGCAGTCGGCTTCAGTCCAACAAAAACCCGCCCTCGAACGGGGCGGCGTAGTTCGCGTCGGCGCGCAACGCTTCGAACTCCGGCATGTCCGCGAACGGCGTCACCCGTATATCGACCTGGCAGCGCCATTGCTCAAGCGAATCGGACTGGATGGCCAGTGCCAGGTGGCTCTTGTGCTTGCGCGACGGATACCGGAAACCGACCGGCGCTCCATCGCCAGTCAAGTCCCAATGATTTTTGACGTCGACATCAGCTGATCAGATCCGAACTGCGCGAGGGCAGCGCGGTCAACTGCGCGATCACCCAGCCCTGCCGCTCGCCGGCGGATTGTGCAAGGTGGCCACGCTGCGCGGCGGTAAGTGCCGCGCGCGATTGGAACGCCTTGCCCGCCAGCATTTCGGCAGGCGTCAGGTCGTCGAAGGCATCGACCGGGGTGACCCAGAACGCATGGATTTCGCTACTCGGCAGGTTCTTCATCTGGCGCAGCACCGGAACCAGCAGCTCCGGCACCGGCGGCGCGAATTGCCAGGCCGGGAAGGCGCGGCCGATCGCCTTGCCGCGCGGGGTGACACAGTAAAAGCGTGCATCCTCCACTGCGCGGTATAGTGTCGCCTGCGACATGGCCACCAGACCCTGTGCAATGACCTCCGAGGGCTTCAGATATGACACGGCGAGCCGGTTCTCGACATCTGCCGCCGGCGAGCCGGGGTGTCCGAGCGTTGCCGTCAGGCACTGGCGCACGATGTCCATCACGCGGGCACGTTCGCCCACGTCGATGGTGTGTTCCAGTTGCTCGTCGATGTCGTGGACCAATTTCTCGACCAGTTGGGGGCCGACCGCAATGGCGGCCGGCACGTGGGTACGCGGTGTCATATCAAACTCCATCAGATGACAACCCGGGGCGGGGCGAAGGCGGGGG
>NZ_JBYTAH010000080.1:0-28593 GCF_058787975.1 Cupriavidus sp. FW305-26 | reverse complement strand
CCACGCCCGCTACGCCCGCTACGCCCGCTACGCCGGCGCAGCCCGCAGCACCGGCTCCTCCCGCGCCGCCGGCCGACGCCTCGGCCCCGGCCGCCCCCCAGGCCCAGCCTGCGCAGACGCCCTCGGGCGACCTGCAGCCTGAGAGCCAGAGCCTGCCGATACCACCCATGGACCCGATGCAGCGGATCGTGCCGGGGGTCCGTATCCGCTGACCCTGCGAGGCGCGGGCGGCTCCAGGCCCACGCCAGGCTGTGAATGCCCTGTGAGGGCTGAAACAATTTGTTTGTAAGTAGCGGAAAAGGCGCTTGTGGGTGCAACCACCGCCCCGCGCTTATGTTCCAATCTCCGCAAGGCCGCGCGCCAGCCATGGCGCCTGGCCAGTTCGCCCTCGGCGAAGAACGTCTTTGATAAAGAAGGAAAATCCATGATAAAGCGACTGTTGGTCCCCTTCCTTACGGTAGTTGCCTTCGCAGGCGCGGCGCATGCCCAGGTGGCGGCCCAGGACGCGGCCACCCCGGACGGGCTGGTCAAGGCCGTGGTCAGCGACGTGATGACCACCGTCAAGGCCGACAAGGACATGCAGGCCGGCAATATCGGCAAGATCACCGCGCTGGTCGAGCAGAAGATCATCCCCAACGCCAACTTCCAGAAGACCACGCAGATCGCCATGGGGCGCAACTGGTCCAAGGCCACGCCCGAGCAGCAGAAGCAGATCACCGAGGAGTTCAAGACCCTGCTGATCCGCACCTATGCCGGCGCCATTGCCCAGATCCGCGACCAGACCGTGCAGTACCGCCCGTACCGCGGCACGGCTGAGGATACCGATGCCACCATCCGCACCCAGGTCGTCAACAAGGGCGAGCCGATCCAGATGGACTACCGTCTGGAAAAGACCGCCCAGGGCTGGAAGGTCTATGACATCAACGTGCTGGGCGCCTGGCTGACCGAAGCCTACAAGGGCAGCTTCAACACCATCGTCGGCCAGCAGGGCGTCGAGGGCGTGATCAAGACGCTGCAGGACCGCAACCGCCAGCTGGCCAGCGCCAAGAGCTGAGGCGCCTGCCCAACGGTGCGCCGCTGCAACGCAGCACGGCGCACCGATCTGCTCTACAATGGCCGCTCGCGGCACAGACTCCCGCCTGACGTGCGGGAGTCGTCGTTTTTGCCACTGTATTCAAGCTACCGATCCCCAGGCCACGCATCCATGCTCTCGCTAGGTACCTCGCTGACCAACCAGAACGCCGCCGCCGTGCTGCGTGACGGGCTGGCGCGCCTGGCGCAGGGCGAGGTGCAGGTCGACTGCACCGGCCTGGCGCAGGTGGATTCCTCCGCGGTCGCCGTGCTGCTGGCATGGAACCGCGCCGCCGCCGCGCGCAACCAGGCGCTGTCGCTGCGCGGCGTGCCGCCGCAGCTGTCGCAACTGGCCAGCCTGTACGGCGTGGACGGTCTGCTGGGCCTGGCCCCAGCAGCCGCAGCGCAGGGGCACCACCACCGACATTGATCCGGCATCGCCGGTCGCCAGCACGGCGGCCGCCCGCGATGCCGCGGCGACGGCCCTGCGCGGTCGCCGAGCCCCTGGGGGCGGATCAAGCGGGACCATCCCCGCATCCCCTATAATTCCGGGTTGTTCGCCCATCCCCCCGCCTGCTACCGGTTCATGCCATGCCGGGCCAGGAAGTCCGGGCACGCAGTTGCTCCCCAATTCCCGGCGGCTGGCCCTGAAAATGCCGAACCCGCCACAAACAATCGGCCATGAAAGCCATTGAAATCCACGACGTTCGCAAGCGCTACCGCAACCTGCAGGCGCTCAAGGGCGTCAGCTTCACCGTCGAACGCGGCGAATTCTTCGGCCTGCTCGGGCCCAACGGCGCCGGCAAGACCACGCTGATCTCGATCCTCGCCGGCCTGAACCGCGCCGATTCCGGCCGCGTCAGTGTGCTTGGCCACGATGTCGTTGCCGACTACCGGATGGCCCGGCGTATGCTGGGCGTGGTGCCGCAGGAACTGGTGTTCGATCCGTTCTTCACGGTGCGCGAGACGCTGCGGCTGCAGTCGGGCTACTTTGGCCTGACCCGCAACGACGACTGGATCGACGAGATCATGGCCAACCTGGACCTGACCGGGAAAGCCGACGCCAATATGCGCCAGCTCTCGGGCGGCATGAAGCGGCGCGTGCTGGTGGCGCAGGCGCTGGTGCACCGCCCGCCGGTGATCGTGCTGGACGAGCCCACCGCCGGTGTGGATGTGGAACTGCGCCAGACGCTGTGGAAATTCATCTCGCGCCTGAACCGGGAAGGGCACACCATCATCCTGACCACCCACTACCTGGAAGAGGCCGAGGCCCTGTGCGACCGCATCGCCATGCTCAAGTTCGGCGAGGTGGTGACGCTGGACCGCACCAGCAACCTGCTGACGCAGTTTGCCGGCCTGCAGCTGGTGCTGACCTTTGCGCGCGGCGTCCTGCCGCCGGCGCTGGAGCCGTTGCGCATGCCGGCCAACCCCGGCGAGCGCGCGGTACGCCTGCGGTTGTCGGGCTACCAGGCGGTTGAACCGATCCTGGCCGCCTGCCGCGAAGCGGGCTGTGACATCGAAAACATGGAAATCAACAAGGCCGACCTCGAGGACGTATTTGTGCAGATCATGCGCCGCGAGGGGCATATGCCCGGTGCGCTGCCCGATCCGGCGATGGAGGCCGTGGCATGAAGCAGCCTGGCGATATCGAGGTCCTGGACGACACCGGCCTCGGGCCGATGGCCGTGGGCGGCCTGGTGGGTTTCCGCACCCTGCTGTACAAGGAAGTGCTGCGTTTCTGGAAGGTGAGCTTCCAGACCGTCGCCGCTCCGGTGCTGACCGCGGTGCTGTACCTGCTGATCTTCGGCCATGTGCTGGAAGACCGGGTCAAGGTCTATGACCAGATCAGCTACACCGCCTTCCTGGTGCCCGGCCTGGTGATGATGAGCGTGCTGCAGAACGCGTTTGCCAACAGCTCGTCATCGCTGATCCAGTCCAAGATCACCGGCAACCTGGTGTTCGTGCTGCTGCCGCCCTTGTCGCACTGGGAAATGTTCGGCGCCTATGTGGTGGCCTCGGTGATCCGCGGGCTGACCGTGGGCCTGGGCGTGCTGCTGGTGACGGCGTGGTTTGCCAACCTGCATTTTGCCAATGTGGGCTGGATCCTCGTCTTTGCGCTGCTTGGTGCGGGCATCCTAGGCACGCTGGGCCTGATCGCCGGCATCTGGGCCGAGAAATTCGACCAGCTGGCCGCGTTCCAGAACTTCCTGATCATGCCGGCAACTTTCCTGTCCGGCGTGTTCTATTCGATCCATTCGCTGCCCGCCTTCTGGCAGGCGGTGTCCCATGCCAATCCGTTCTTCTACATGATCGACGGCTTCCGCTATGGCTTCTTCGGCGTCTCGGACGTGTCGCCGCTGTTCAGCCTGGCGGTGGTCGGATCGGCGTTCATGGTGCTGGCCGCGCTGGCGCTGCGCTTGCTGAAGTCCGGATACAAGCTGCGCCACTGAACTGTGGCCGGCCATACTGAATCACGCTGAAGAGAACCCCATGCTGCCTACACCGGAACAAGTCAGGGATTACATTGCCCAAGGACTGCCCTGCGAACATCTGCAAGTCGAGGGCGATGGCCAGCACTTCTTTGCCACCATCGTCAGCGCCGAATTTGAAGGCAAGCGGCTGATCCAGCGCCACCAGCGCGTCTATGCCGCGCTGGGCGACCGCATGCGTGCCGAGATCCACGCGCTGTCGATGAAGACGCTGACGCCTGCCGAGTGGCAGGCGGGCGAAGGCAAGTAAGCCCCGCCAACATGCGCCGCGCCACCCGCGCGGCCCCAGAACCATGACGCCGGGCGCGTGCCCGGCTCCAGACGACAGAACATGGACAAATTCCAGATCCACGGCAATGGCCCGCTGAAGGGCGAAATCCGCGTGTCGGGCGCGAAGAACGCAGCCCTGCCGATCCTGTGCGCGGGCCTGCTGACGGCGGATACCGTTTCGCTGGACAACGTGCCTAACCTGCAGGACGTGCGCACCACCCTCAAGCTGCTGCGCCAGATGGGCATGCAGGCCGAGCTGGATGGCGCCCGCGTGACCCTGAACGGCGCCGACGTCAACGTGCTCGAGGCCCCGTACGAGCTGGTCAAGACCATGCGCGCCTCGATCCTGGTGCTGGGCCCGCTGGTGGCGCGCTTCGGCGAGGCCCGCGTGTCGCTGCCCGGCGGCTGCGGCATCGGCGCGCGCCCGGTCGACCAGCACATCAAGGGCCTGCAGGCGATGGGCGCCGAGATCACCATCGAACACGGCTTTATCCATGCGCGGGCCAAGCGCCTGAAGGGCGCGCGCGTGGTCACCGACATGATCACCGTGACCGGCACCGAGAACCTGCTGATGGCCGCCACGCTGGCCGAAGGCGAGACCGTGCTGGAAAACGCCGCGCGCGAGCCCGAGGTGACCGACCTGGCCCAACTGCTGGTCAAGATGGGCGCGAAGATCGAAGGCATCGGCACCGACCGCCTGGTAGTGCAGGGCGTGGAGCGCCTGCATGGCGCCAGCCACAGCGTGATCGCCGACCGCATCGAGGCCGGTACCTTCCTGTGCGCCGCCGCCGCGACGCTGGGCGACCTGGTGCTGCGCGGCGTGCAGCTGGACATCCTCGACACCGTGCTCGACAAGCTGCGCGAAGCCGGCGCAAAACTCGAGACCGGCGCCGACTGGATCCGTCTGGCCATGCCGCAACGCGCCAAGGCCGTGAGTTTCCGCACCTCGGAATACCCGGCCTTCCCGACCGATATGCAGGCGCAGTTCATGGCGCTCAATGCCGTGGCCGAAGGCACCGCGCGCGTGACCGAGACCATCTTCGAAAACCGCTTCATGCACGTGCAGGAACTGAACCGCCTGGGCGCGGACATCGCGGTCGAAGGCAATACCGCGGTGGTCAACGGCGTGCCGCGCCTGTCGGGCGCCAACGTGATGGCGACCGACCTGCGCGCCTCGGCCAGCCTGGTGATCGCCGGCCTGGTGGCCGATGGCGAGACCGTGATCGACCGCATCTACCACCTGGACCGCGGCTACGACCGCATGGAAGACAAGCTGTCGGCAGTGGGCGCGCAGATCCGCCGCATTGCCTGAGGAAGTCCGATGAGCCCCACTTTCAACGCATCGCCCAACCAGCTGACGCTGGCGCTGTCCAAGGGCCGCATCTTCACCGAGACGCTGCCGCTCCTGGAAGCCGCCGGCATCCGCGTCACCGAGGACCCCGAGACCTCGCGCAAGCTGATCCTGCCGACCTCCGATCCGGCCGTGCGCGTGGTGATCGTGCGCGCCTCGGACGTGCCGACCTACGTCCAGTATGGCGCCGCCGATTTCGGCGTGGCCGGCAAGGACGTGCTGATGGAAAGCGGCATGGCCGGCCTGTATGCGCCGATCGACCTGAACATCGCGCGCTGCCGCATGTCGGTGGCGGTGCCGGCCGGGTTTGACTACGCCAACGCGGTGCGCCAGGGCGCGCGCCTGGCCGTGGCCACCAAGTATGTGCAGACCGCGCGCGAGCATTTTGCGAAAAAGGGCGTTCACGTCGACCTGATCAAGCTGTACGGTTCGATGGAGCTGGGCCCGCTGGTGGGCCTGTCCGACGCCATCGTCGACCTGGTCAGCACTGGCAGCACGCTGCGCGCCAACAACCTGGTTGAAGTCGAAGAGATCGTGCAGATCTCGTCGCGGCTGGTGGTGAACCAGGCCGCGCTCAAACTCAAGCGCGAGCGGCTTGCGCCGATTCTCGACGCATTCGAACGGGCTTCGGCGGCGCTGGCGTAAGGCCACACCAGGCCCGCGCCGACTGAGAGGAAAGTAGTCATGAACGCAACCGAAATGGAAAACCTGCCGATCCGCCGGCTCGATTCCAGCAAGCCTGGCTTTGCCGAGGCGCTGCGCCAGGTGCTGGCCTTCGAGGCTGGCGAGGACGAGGCCATCGATCGCGCCGCCGCGCAGATCCTGGCTGATGTGAAGGCGCGCGGGGATGCCGCGGTGCTGGAATACACCAGGCGCTTCGACCGCGTGGAAGCGTCGTCGATGGGCGCGCTGGAGGTATCGCAGCAGCAGCTCGAAGCCGCGCTCGAAGACCTCGAACCCAAGCGCCGCGCCGCGCTGGAGGCCGCCGCCGCGCGCGTGCGCGCCTACCACGAGAAGCAGAAGATCGAATGCGGCAGCCACAGCTGGGAATACACCGAGGCCGACGGCACCATGCTGGGCCAGAAGGTGACGCCGCTGGACCGCGTCGGCATCTACGTGCCGGGCGGCAAGGCCGCGTATCCGTCGTCGGTGCTGATGAACGCGATCCCGGCGCGCGTGGCGGGCGTGAAGGAAATCATCATGGTCGTGCCCACGCCGGGCGGCGTGCGCAATGAGCTGGTGCTGGCCGCCGCGCAGATCGCCGGCGTCGACCGCGTGTTCACCATCGGCGGCGCCCAGGCGATTGGCGCGCTGGCCTACGGCACGGCGACGCTGCCGCAGGTCGACAAGATCGTCGGCCCGGGCAATGCCTATGTGGCCGCGGCCAAGCGGCGCGTGTTCGGCACCGTCGGCATCGACATGATTGCCGGCCCGTCCGAGATCCTGGTGATCTGCGACGGCACCACCGACCCCGACTGGGTGGCGATGGACCTGTTCTCGCAGGCCGAGCACGACGAACTGGCGCAGTCGATCCTGCTGTGCCCGGACGCCGGCTATATCGCCCGCGTCGAAGCCAGCATCCAGCGCCAGCTTGGCACCATGCCGCGGCGCGAGGTGATTGCCGCCTCGATCTCCGGCCGTGGCGCGCTGATCAAGGTGCGCGACATGGAAGAGGCCTGCGAGATCGCCAACGCGATCGCGCCCGAGCACCTGGAGATCTCGGCCGAGAACCCGCGCCAGTGGAGCGAAAAGATCCGCCACGCCGGCGCCATCTTCCTGGGCCCCTATACCAGCGAGTCGCTCGGCGATTACTGCGCGGGCCCGAACCACGTGCTGCCGACCTCGCGCACCGCGCGCTTCTCTTCGCCGCTGGGCGTCTATGACTTCCAGAAGCGTTCGAGCCTGATCGAAGTGAGCGAGGGCGGGGCGCAGATGCTCGGCCAGATCGCCGCCGAGCTGGCCTATGGCGAAGGCCTGCAGGCCCACGCCCGCAGCGCGGAATATCGTTTCACCAAACGCAGTTGATCTACTGACCCACGCTGCCTGATAAGGCAGCCAACTTAGGAGTTCCCATGCCAGCCGTAGAGCCCTCCCTGATCGAACGCATCATCCGTGACGACGTACGCGCCATGGGCGCCTACCACGTGCCGGATTCGCACGGTCTGGTCAAGCTCGACGCAATGGAGAACCCGTACCGGCTGCCTCCCGCTCTGCGCCGCGAACTGGCCGAGCGCCTGGGCGAGGTTGCGCTGAACCGCTACCCGGTGCCCAGCAGCGAAGCGCTGCGCGCCAAGCTGAAGACCGTGATGCAGGTGCCGGCCGGCATGGACGTGCTGCTCGGCAATGGCTCGGACGAGATCATCAGCATGCTGGCGCTGGCCGCGGCCAGGCCCGGCGCCAAGGTAATGGCGCCGGTGCCGGGCTTCGTCATGTACGCAATGTCGGCGCAGTTCGCCGGCCTGCAATTCGTCGGCGTGCCGCTGCGCGCGGACTTCACGCTCGACCGCGCCGCCATGCTGGCGGCGATGGCCGAGCACCAGCCCGCCATCATCTACCTGGCGTACCCGAACAACCCCACCGGCAACCTGTTCGATGCCGCCGACATGGAGGCCATCGTCCGCGCCGCCCAGGGCGAGGTCTGCAACAGCCTGGTGGTGGTGGACGAGGCCTACCAGCCGTTCGCGCAGCACAGCTGGATGCCGCGCCTGACGGAATTCGGCAACCTTTTGGTGATGCGCACCGTATCCAAGCTGGGCCTGGCCGGCATCCGCCTGGGCTACCTGGCCGGCGCACCCGAATGGCTGTCGCAGCTGGACAAGGTGCGCCCGCCGTACAACGTCAACGTGCTGACCGAAGCCGCCGCGCTGTTCGCGCTGGAGCACGTGTCGGTGCTGGACGAACAGGCCGCCCAACTGCGCGACGAACGCGCCCGTGTGGCCGAAGGCATGGCCGCGAATGCGGGCGTGACGGTATTCCCCAGCGCCGCCAATTTCCTGCTCGCGCGCGTGCCGGATGCCGCACAGACGTTCGACCGGCTGCTGGCCCGCAAGGTATTGATCAAGAACGTGAGTAAAATGCACCCGTTGCTGGCCAATTGTCTGCGCGTCACGGTCAGCACCCCCGAAGAAAACGCGCAGTTCCTTGAGGCATTCGCAGCGTCGCTGCAGGATTAACACCATGCGTGTTGCAGAGGTCACCCGCAATACTTCGGAAACGCAAATTCGCGTTTCCCTGAATCTCGACGGCAGCGGCCGCCAGAAACTGGCGTCCGGCGTGCCGTTCCTTGACCACATGCTGGACCAGATCGCCCGGCACGGCATGTTCGACCTGGAGGTCGAAGCCACCGGCGACACGCATATCGACGACCACCACACGGTGGAAGACGTGGGCATCACGCTCGGCCAGGCGGTTGCCAGGGCCATCGGCGACAAGAAAGGCATCACCCGCTACGGCCACAGCTATGTGCCGCTGGACGAATGCCTGTCGCGCGTGGTGATCGATTTCTCCGGCCGTCCCGGCCTGGAATTCCACGTGCCGTTCACGCGTGCGCGCGTGGGCAGCTTCGACGTGGACCTGACCATCGAGTTCTTCCGCGGCTTCGTCAACCATGCGGGCGTGACCCTGCATATCGACAACCTGCGCGGCATCAATGCCCACCATCAGTGCGAAACCGTGTTCAAGGCCTTTGGCCGGGCATTGCGCATGGCGGTGGAGCTGGACCCGCGCGCGGCGAACACGATCCCGTCGACCAAGGGTACGCTCTGACCTTTCCACCACGGTAGGCGTGCCGGCTGGTTGCGGCGCCCGCTGACCTTCCAAGCCTGAACCTGGCCAGCGATGCTGGCGACCCGCAACCGATGGATACGCTCAAGTCGTTTATTTCGCTGCTGGCGCTGATCAACCCGATCGGGGCGATCCCGTTCTTCATCAGCCTGACCAGCCTGCAGACGGAAGCGGAAAAGCTGCGTACCATCAAGATCGCATCGGTTTCGGTGGCGATCGTGGTGGCGGTGTCGGCCTTGCTGGGGCAGCAGATCATCGAGTTCTTCAATATCTCGGTGGCGTCGCTGCAGGTGGGTGGCGGGCTCATCATGATCATGATGGCCATGAACATGCTGAACGCGCAGACCAGCCGCACCAAGGCCACGCCGGAAGAAGAGGACGAGGCCGAGGTAAAGTCCAGCATCGCGGTGGTGCCGCTGGCGCTGCCGCTGCTGACCGGGCCGGGCTCGATCAGCACGGTGATCGTCTATGCCGGCAAGACCCAGCACTGGTACCAGTTGCTGATCCTGGTCGGCCTGGGCGTGGTGATCGGTGCGGTGGTGTACCTGGTGTTCCGCGCGGCCGACCCGATCGCCCGGGTCATCGGCCGCACCGGCATCAATATCGGCACGCGCCTGATGGGGCTGATCCTGTCGGCGCTGGCCGTGGAATTCATTGTGGACGGGCTGAAGACATTGTTGCCTGTTTTGAAATCATGACTACCATAGCAATTGTGGATTACGGCATGGGCAACCTGCGCTCGGTGGCGCAGGCGCTGCGTGCCGCGGCGCCGGAAGCGGACGTGCGCGTGGTGGATGCCCCCGAAGGCATCCGCTCGGCGGACCGCGTGGTGCTGCCCGGCCAGGGCGCGATGCCCGACTGCATGTCGGCGCTGGGCGCGTCCGGGCTGCAGGAGGCGGTGGTGCAGGCCGCCGCCAGCAAGCCGATGCTGGGTGTGTGCGTGGGCGAGCAGATGCTGTTCGAGTTCAGCACCGAAAGCCGGGCCGGCGCGGACCGTACGCCGGCGCTGGGCCTGATGCCCGGCCAGGTGGTGCGCTTTGCGCTGGACGGCATGACGCAGCCCGACGGCTCGCGCTACAAGGTGCCGCAGATGGGTTGGAACCGGGTGCGCCAGGCCAGGCCTCACCCGCTGTGGGACGGTATCCCGGACGACAGCTGGTTCTATTTCGTCCACAGTTACTATGTGCAGGCGCAGGACCCGGCCCATGTTGCCGGTGAAACGGAATACGGAGTCGTATTTACCAGCGCGGTAGCGCGCGATAATATTTTCGCGACGCAGTTCCACCCCGAGAAGAGCGCGGCCCTGGGCCTGCAGCTGTACCGGAACTTCGTCCACTGGAAGCCCTGACCCGATTCGTTTTTTTACCGATCATCGACCGCTAACTCGACCCGTCACCCGACCTGTTTCCGATCGACTATCGACCCGACCTGACCGGCAGCGCCGGTCTCGCTCAATCTCTATCACTCAACCACGCTCGTCACGCATATGTTGCTCATTCCGGCCATCGACCTGAAGGACGGTCAGTGTGTACGCCTCAAACAAGGCGACATGGACCAGGCCACCGTCTTTTCCGAAGATCCCGCCGCCATGGCACGCCACTGGGTGGAGCAGGGCGCCCGCCGCCTGCACCTGGTGGACCTGAATGGCGCGTTCGTGGGCAAGCCCCGCAACGAGGAGGCCATCAAGGCCATCATCGCCGAGGTCGGCGACGAGATCCCGGTGCAGCTGGGGGGCGGCATCCGCGACCTGAACACCATCGAACGCTGGCTGGATGACGGGCTGTCGTACGTCATCATCGGCACCGCCGCGGTGAAAAACCCCGGTTTCCTGAAGGATGCCTGCTCGGCCTTCGGCGGCCATATCATCGTCGGCCTGGATGCCAGGGACGGCAAGGTAGCGACCGACGGCTGGAGCAAGCTGACCGGCCACGAGGTGGCGGACCTGGCACGCAAGTATGAAGACTACGGCGTCGAGGCCATCATCTACACCGATATCGGCCGCGACGGCATGCTGCAGGGGATCAATATCGATGCCACCGTCAAGCTGGCGCAATCGATGTCGATCCCGGTGATCGCCAGCGGCGGGCTGTCCAACCTGGCCGACATCGACAATCTCTGCGCGGTCGAGGGCGAAGGTGTCGAAGGCGTCATTTGCGGCCGCGCGATCTACTCCGGGGATCTCAACTTTGCCGCCGCGCAGGCACTGGCGGACAAGCTGCGCGACGGGCAATAAGGCAACGCGCCGCGGGCGCAGCCGCCGCCAGACTGGAGCTGGCGGCGGACAAGGAATCTCATGCTAGCCAAACGTATCATCCCCTGCCTGGACGTGACCAACGGGCGGGTGGTCAAGGGCGTCAACTTTGTCGAGCTGCGCGACGCGGGCGATCCCGTGGAAATCGCGCGCCGCTACGATGAGCAGGGCGCCGATGAAATCACATTCCTGGACATCACCGCGACCAGCGACGGGCGTGACCTGATGCTGCACATCATCGAGGATGTGGCTTCGCAGGTCTTTATTCCGCTGACGGTGGGCGGCGGCGTGCGCACGGTCGAAGACGTGCGGCGCCTGCTCAATGCCGGCGCGGACAAGATCAGCGTCAATTCGTCGGCCATCGCCAATCCGCAGCTGGTGTCGGATGCGACTGCCAAGTACGGCTCGCAATGCATCGTGGTGGCGATCGACGCCAAGCGCAGTTCCGCCCCGGGCGAAGCGCCGCGCTGGGAAGTCTTCACCCACGGCGGGCGCAAGGCCACCGGGCTGGATGCGGTCGAATGGGCGCGCGAGATGGCCGCGCGCGGCGCCGGCGAGATCCTGCTGACCAGCATGGACCGCGACGGCACCAAGAGCGGTTTCGACCTGGAACTGACCCGCGCCGTCAGCGACGCGGTGCCGGTGCCGGTAATCGCCTCGGGTGGCGTCGGCGGCCTGCAGGACCTGGCCGATGGCATCACCCGGGGCCGCGCCGACGCGGTGCTGGCCGCCAGCATCTTCCACTACGGGCAACACACCGTGGGCGAAGCCAAGGCATTCATGGCCCGCGAGGGCATTCCCGTGCGGATCTGATCATGGCAAAGAAGTGGCTCAACAAGGTCAAATGGGACGATAACGGCCTGGTGCCGGTGATCGTGCAGGAAGTCGGCTCGAACGACGTGCTGATGTTCGCGTTCATGAACCGCGACGCGCTGCAGCGCACCGTGGAGCTGGGCGAGGCCGTGTTCTGGTCGCGCTCGCGCAAGCGCCTGTGGCACAAGGGCGAAGAGTCCGGCCATGTGCAGAAGGTGCACGAGATCCGCCTGGACTGCGATGAAGACGTGGTGCTGCTCAAGGTGACCCAGATCGACAATATCGCCTGCCATACCGGGCGCCATTCCTGCTTCTTCCAGAAGTTCGAGGGCGATGTGGAAGCCGGCGACTGGCAGACAGTCGAGCCGGTGCTGAAGGACCCTGCCCAGATCTACACCAAGCCATGAGCGACAACCAACTCAGCAGCAATGATGTCCTGGCGCGCCTGGCCGAAGTGCTGGAATCGCGCAAGCCCGCCAACGGCGGCGACCCTGACAAATCCTATGTGGCGCGCCTGTTCAGCAAGGGCGACGACGCCATCCTGAAGAAGATCGGCGAGGAAGCCACCGAGACCGTGATGGCCGCCAAGGACGCGCGCGCCGCCGGGCAGACTGGCGCCGAGGCCGGCAAGGTGGTTTATGAAGTGGCCGACCTGTGGTTCCACAGCATGGTATTGCTGGCCAACTTCGGCCTGACGCCGGCGGATGTGGTCAACGAGCTCGCGCGGCGCGAGGGGCTGTCCGGCCTCGAGGAAAAGGCCCGGCGCAAGGACTAGCTGGCGCAGGCGCCGGCCGGTCTTCCGCCTGCCCGCAAGGCAGGCTTCTAACCAAGGGCAATGATGGCGAACGACTACACCGGGCAGGTCACCACCCCCAGCGGCGAGCAGTTGAGCAGCCTGCGCAAGCTGCTGCACATCCTGTATGCCCTGTATGCGATCTTCTGGCTGACCGGCGGCATCACCGCGCTGATCGCCATCGTGATCGACTACGTCAAGCGCGACGACGCGCGCGGCTCGCTGTATGCCTCGCACTTCGCCTGGCAGATCCGCTCGTTCTGGTGGTCGGTGGTGTGGGGCGTGCTGGGCGGGGTGTTGTTCGCGACAGTCGTGCTGATGCCGCTGGCCTTTGCCGTCTGGGGCGTGCTGTCGCTGTGGATGCTGTATCGTATCGTCAAGGGCTGGCTGTACCTGAATGACAGCAAGCCGATGTACCCGGATCAGCAGTTCTGATCCCGGGCGCGTGAAGCTGACACCGGGTGCCGCGGCCGTCGCAATGAAATCTTCATGAACGCTCAGGATAATTGCATCTTCTGCAAGATCGTGGCCGGACAGCTACCGTCGCGCAAGGTCTACGAAGACGACGATATGGTGGCCTTCCACGATATCCATCCCAAGGCACCGGTACACTTGCTGGTCGTTCCCAGGTCGCATGTCGACTCGCTGGCCGATTGCGGCGCCGGCGAAGGGGAGCTGCTTGCTAGAATGATGCTGAAGGTGCCTGAACTGGCGCGGGCGGCAGGCTGTGCCAACGGATTCCGGACGGTGATCAACACCGGCCCGGACGGCGGCCAGGAGGTCTACCACCTGCATCTCCATGTGTTGGGCGGGCCGCGCCACGAGTGGAAGGGACCGCTGCCCTGACCGGCAGCTTTTGGCATGGGAGTGTCCGCGGCGGCAACGCCTCGGGCAGAAGCTGCGTCGGCAACCGTCGCCCGGCGCGGCCATAACGGGACGGAACAACGGGTCCGGGCATATCTGATTGCGCCCGCGGCTTCATCAGGAGCAAGAAATGGGTTCGTTTAGCATTTGGCACTGGCTGATCGTGCTGGTGATCGTCATGCTCGTGTTCGGCACCAAGAAACTGCGCAATATCGGCCAGGACCTGGGCGGCGCGGTCAAGGGCTTCAAGGACGGCATGAAGGACGGCGAGGGCAAGGCTGCCGCCGATCCCGCCCAGTCCAAGGAACTGCGCGACTCCACCACCATCGACGTCGAAGCCAAGGAAAAGACCCGCCAGCAGTAATCCGGCGGTGTGCCATCCCTTCTACGCAAACCTCGCTGCCTGCGTGTCGTCCCGCGCCTGCGCTTTTCCGCATGTTGTCCGCATGATGTGTCCGCATGATTGATCTCGGCATTTCCAAGCTGGCGCTGATCGGCGCCGTGGCACTGATCGTGATCGGTCCCGAACGGCTGCCCAAGGTTGCGCGCACTGTGGGCGCGCTGGTCGGCCGGGCGCAGCGCTACATCAACGACGTCAAGGCCGAAGTCAGCCGCGAGGTTGAACTGGAAGAACTGCGCAAGATGCGCACGGAATTCGAGGACGCCGCGCGCGATGTCGAGCGCACCATCCATAAGGAAGTCAACGAGCAGACCCAGGCGCTGAACGAAGCCCTGGGCGGTGCCGAGGGGACCAGCGGCGGCGGTAGCGCCGACGCCGGCGGCGGCTTCGTGCCAAGCTGGGATGCGGCCCACAAGGCGCACAACGGGCGCAAGAGCTGGCGCGTCAAGCAGGGCGCTCGCCCGCTCTGGTTCAAGCGCCAGCACAATGTCCGCGTCTGGGTGCAGTCGGGCGCGGCGCGCGTCAAGCGCCACCGGCCGGTCACCCGGCCATCCCGATCCTTCTTCGAGTGAGCATGCGCCGCAGCATCACCTTGCCGGCCGTCGTTCCGGCCGCTGCCGTCGTGGCTGCAGTCCTGGTTGCATTCGCGCGCCGCCGCGTTGCGGCCCCATCGATCCACCTTGCCAGCCCCCGCGGCTGAGCGGTTCACGCCATGAGCGACACCCGGTCCCCAGATCCCCAAGACCCGCAAGACGAGTCGCAGCAGGAAACCTTTATTTCCCACCTGGTCGAACTGCGCCAACGCCTGGTCAAGGCGGTGGCCGGCATCATCCTGGTCTTCGTCAGCCTGGTCTACTGGGCCCCGGTGATTTTCAACCTG
The DNA here is from genome assembly GCF_058787975.1 of Cupriavidus sp. FW305-26. Classification (NCBI taxonomy): domain Bacteria; kingdom Pseudomonadati; phylum Pseudomonadota; class Betaproteobacteria; order Burkholderiales; family Burkholderiaceae; genus Cupriavidus; species Cupriavidus sp. FW305-26. Next base: position 13,628 of record NZ_JBYTAH010000080.1, on the reverse strand, counting down.
TTTGCCGCGCCGCTGATGGAGTCGCTGCCCAAGGGCGGCAAGATGATCGTGACCGATGTCACCGGCTCGTTCTTCGTGCCGATGAAAGTCACCTTGCTGGTGGCCTTCCTGATCGCGCTGCCGTGGGTGCTGTACCAGGTCTGGCAGTTTGTCGCGCCCGGCCTGTACCAGCATGAGAAGCGCCTGATCCTGCCGCTGGTATCGAGCAGCTATTTCCTGTTCCTGTGCGGCGTGGCGTTCGCGTATTTCCTGGTGTTCCCCACGGTGTTCCATTTCATGGCGCACTACAACGCCCCGCTGGGGGCGGAGATGTCGACTGACATCGACAAATACCTCAGCTTTGCCATGACCACTTTCCTGGCCTTCGGCATCACCTTCGAGGTGCCGGTGGTGGTGATCGTGCTGGTGCGCTTTGGCGTGGTGGAGCTGGAAAAGCTCAAGCAGATCCGCCCCTATGTGATCGTGGGGGCCTTCATCATCGCTGCCATCGTGACCCCTCCCGATGTGCTGTCGCAGCTGCTGCTGGCCGTGCCGCTGGTGGCGCTTTATGAACTCGGACTGCTGCTGGCGCGCTTTGTCGGCCGTCCGTCACCTGAAGCGACTGCTTCAGGGGAAACGCAGCCCGACTAATTCGGCTGAGGTAGGTCTTTCGTATCTGCCAATCCCCGTTTTTGCACCAAAACGGGGATTTTCCCTCCCATTCCTGTTGCTCCCCCACAACAAAAACCGCCAGTAAGCATGGTTTACGCCGAAAAAGCCTTCTGACGGCCGGGGGGGCTGGCACATAATACGCAGCAGACGTGAATGTAAATGCGTCGCCCAAGTACTTGGGCAACCAAGATTTCCCAATCAGTTGACAAGGAAAGTGTCGATATGAAGATGAAACTGTTTGCTGCTGCCGTCGCCGCTCTGGCCGCTGGTGGCGCCTATGCCCAATCGAGCGTAACCCTGTACGGCGTGGCTGACGTCGGCCTCGAGTACGTCAACAACGCTAACGCCGCTGGCGACGACCTGTTCCGCATGTCGTCGGGTAACCAGTCCGGTTCGCGCTGGGGCCTGCGTGGCGTGGAAGATCTGGGCGGCGGCCTGAAGGGCGTGTTCGTGCTGGAAAGCGGTTTCGACCTGGACACGGGCAGCAATGCCACGAGCCAAGGTGGTCGTCTGTTCGGCCGTCAAGCCTACGTCGGTCTGCAAAGCCAGTTCGGCTCGCTGCTGCTGGGCCGTCAACAAACGTCGTTCTATGACTTCGGTCTGCAGTTCGACCCGATGGCCATTTCGTCGCGTTACGGCATCCTGTCGCAAGACAGCGCCTTCGCTTCGCGCGCTGACAACACCGTCAAGTACATCGGCAAGTTCGGTGGCCTGACCGCTTCGGCCTTCTACAGCTTCAACAACAACGGCCAGGAAGTCGCCGGCGCATTCCGCCGCGGCCAACAGTACGGCGCGCTGGTGAGCTACGCAGCTGGCCCGTTCGCGGTTGGTGCTGCTTATGACGAAATCCACGGCTCGACCACCGGTACGCCTCCCGTCGATGCAAGCGGCCAGCGTACTCGCCGTGCTACCGTTGGCGCCAACTACGCCTTCGGTCCGGCCAAGGTCTACGCCGGCTATCGCTGGGCCAAGGCCTTCGACGGCGCTGCTCTGACGGGCGGCACGACGGTTGACAATGGTGTCCTGACCACGTCGACGGCTTCGAACCTGTACTGGCTGGGTCTGGGTTACCAACTGACCCCGGCGTTCTCGCTGTCGGGCGCTGCGTACTACCAAGACTTCCGCAAGAGCGAAGCCGATCCGTGGCAGTTCGTGATCACGGCCGACTACGCGCTGTCGAAGCGTACCGACGTGTACACCTCGCTGTCGTACACCCTGAACGACAAGGGCTCGGCCCTGGGCGTGAACGGTTTCAACACCGCCACCACCACCAACGTTCAGGCGAACAAGGATCAGTTCGGTGCTGTGGTTGGTCTGCGCCACAAGTTCTAATCTGACGCGGGTGTAAGCCCGCTTAGGATTGGCTTGAACCAAGAGGCCGGCATCCCAAGGATGCCGGCCTCTTGTCTTTTGTGGCACCAAATGCTGGTACAGGCTGTTGCGCTGTTATCGTGCTGTGCCAGCCATGCCGCGCCTGGATGGCCGGCCAGAGGGCGGGTGGCGTGGGTGCAGCGCGGTGTGCCGGCGTTCTGCTTCGCGGCGATGTGGATCAGGCGCGGCGTTGCTCATGTCGATCGTGACCCGGTATGCACGTCGATCACGCCCCCCGGGCGTGAGTTTGCGCCTGCCAGTGACGGCCCCTGGTTCCACCGCCGCGATCCGGCAGCGCGGCGCGGCATTCCGTGACCGTTGCCTCGATGCCAAGGGCAGCAGCTGCGTCAGGCATAAAAAAACCCCGCCATCCAAGGCGGGGTTCCGTCTTCAGGGCCGTGTCGTCGTGCCCAGCCTCACTCTTCCTCTTCAAACGGCAGCGCGCGGCGCGGCGGCGGAGGCCGTTTGCCGATCGTCACCGTCAGGTCCGTTGCCTTGCCGCGGCGGATCACGGTCATCTTGATGTCCACTCCCGGCTTGAGCTGGGCAATCGCATTGAGCAGCGCGGTCGTGTCTGTGATCGACAAGCCATCCACCTTGGTCAGCACATCGCCGGGCTTCACGCCCGCCTTGTCGGCCGGCCCACCCTGGACCACCGCGGCGATCAGTGCGCCTTCCTTGGCATCGAGGCCGAACGATTCGGCGATCTCGGGCGTCATGTCCTGCGGCTCGACCCCGATCCAGCCGCGCGTCACGCTGCCGGTGGAGATGATCGATTCCATCACCTGCTTGGCCGTTGACACCGGAATCGCAAAGCCGATCCCCAGCGAGCCGCCCGAACGCGAGTAGATCGCCGTATTGATGCCCAGCAGGTTGCCCTGCGCATCCACCAGCGCGCCGCCCGAGTTGCCCGGGTTGATGGCCGCGTCGGTCTGGATGAAGTTCTCGAAGGTGTTGATGCCAAGGTGGCTGCGACCCAGCGCCGAGACAATGCCCATCGTCACCGTCTGGCCGACGCCGAACGGGTTGCCGATGGCCAGCACCACGTCACCGACCTTTACGTTCTCGAGCCGGCCCAGCGTGATCGCGGGCAGGTCCTTGAGCGTCACTTTCAGCACGGCCAGGTCGGTTTCCGGGTCGGAGCCCACCACCTTGGCGTTGGCCTTGCGGCCGTCGGTCAGCGCGATCTCGATTTCATCGGCGCCGTCGACCACGTGGTGGTTGGTTAGAATGTAACCCTCGGCGCTGACAATGACGCCGGACCCCAGGCTGGAGACCGGCTCCTGCCGCTCAGGCAGGCGGTCGCCAAAGAAGAAGCGGAACCACGGATCCTCGGCCTGCGGGTTGGGCGAGCGCTTGTTGCCGTTCTTGCTGGTAAAGATATTGACCACGGCCGGCATGGCCATCTGGGCGGCTTCGCTGTAAGACCCTTCGGCGGCAGGACCGGACACGTTGGGCACGACTTCCTTGAGCGCCACGATGGGCGAACCGGACTGGACCGCGACGCGCCCCCTCTGCAGCCAATCAGGCTTGAGCGTTGCCACGACGAACCAGACCGCCAGCACGACGGTGACAGCCTGGGCAAAGAACAGCCAAAAGCGCCGCAACATATTGGAGTTTTGAGCAGAAAATGAAAACAAAAGAGCTTGAATTGTACTTGAATGACCTGTTGGAAGTTTCCCGCTACAAGGACTATTGTCCCAACGGGCTGCAAGTGCAAGGTCGCTCGGAGATCACACACATCGTGACGGGAGTGACTGCAAGCCTGGCATTGGTCGATGCCGCAATCGAAGCGGGGGCCGACGCCATCCTCGTCCATCACGGCTACTTCTGGAAAAACGAAGATGCACGCGTGGTCGGGCAGAAGCACGCTCGTCTGAAGCGCCTGCTTGGCGCGGACGTCAACCTGTTCGCCTTCCACCTGCCCCTGGACAACCACCCGGAGTTCGGCAACAACGCCCAGCTCGGGCTGCAGCTCGGCTTTACCCCGACCGGCCGCTTCAGCGACGACCAGCTCGGCTGGACCGGCACGCTGCCCGCGCCGATGCCGCTCTCTGCGCTGGCCGCGCACGTTGGTGGCGTACTGGGGCGCGAGCCGCTGGCCATCGGTGAGCCGGACCAGATGATCCGCACCGTCGGCTGGTGCACGGGCGGGGCGCAAGGCTATTTCGATGCCGCGGTGGCCGCGGGTGTCGATGCCTACCTGAGCGGCGAAGTCTCGGAGCAGACCACGCACCTGGCGCGTGAAAGCGGCGTGGCTTACCTTGCCGCCGGCCATCACGCCACCGAGCGCTACGGCATCCGCTCGCTGGGCGAGCATGTGGCCGAACGCTTTGGCCTGCTCCATACGTTTATCGATATTCCTAATCCCGTCTGATCTGACGCAAAACAAAACGGCCCCATCGGGGCCGTTTTATCTTCCGGGGTCGGCGCGCATATGGCGCACCAGTCAGCGGGTCTTCAGGCTGTCGCGGATTTCACGCAGCAGCACGACTTCCTCGGGCGGTGCGGCGGGCGCTGCTTCCGGTTCCGCGGCGCGCATCCTGTTAAAGGCACGCACCATCAGGAAGATGATGAAGGCCAGGATCAGGAAGTTGACAACGATGGTCAGGAAATTGCCGTAGGCGAACACGGGCACGCCGGCCTTCTTCAAGGCATCGAGCGTAGTGGGAGTTCCGGGTGGGGGATCCGCCAGCACGATGAACATGCTGGAGAAGTCCAGCTTGCCGATCACGCGGCCTACCAACGGCATGATCAGGTCGCTGACCACTGAATCCACGATCTTGCCGAAAGCCGCGCCGATGATCACACCGACCGCGAGGTCGATGACGTTGCCGCGTACGGCAAAGGTTCTGAATTCCGAGATCATGCCCATGGGGGGTTCTCCTTCTTGTCGCTAGCGATGAACGGTTTCAAGCTCGAAGCCTGCCGCATCACTCACCGGAAAGCAAGCACCGAAGCCGCTTTCCGGGTTGCACGTCCGATAATCGCGCATGGCCGTGGCATTTTCTGCCTATCTAGTGCGCTGGTGTCTAAGGTACACTTTATGGTTGACGCAAAATCTAAATTGACTTCCCCTGGGGTTTGGAATGAGTGACCAGCAAGACGTGAAGAGCGTGGATAAGGGTCGCCGCAATTGGTTGATCGCGACATCCGTCGCTGGCGGCGTCGGAGGCGTAGCGGTAGCGGTTCCTTTCGTCAGTACTTTTGCACCATCGGAGAAGGCCAAAGCCGCGGGTGCTCCAGTCGAGGCGGATATTGGCGCGCTGAAGCCAGGCGAGATGATGACTGTCGAATGGCGCGGCAAGCCGGTCTGGATCATGCGGCGCACGGACGAACAACTGGCGTCGCTGAAGAAGACGGACGGCGAGGTGGCCGATCCCAATTCCGAGATTGCATTCACCATGCAGACGCCTGAATACTGCAAGAACGAAACCCGTTCGCGCGCAGAACACAAGGACGTCCTGGTCGTGGTGGGTATCTGTTCCCACCTGGGCTGCTCGCCGTCGGGCCCCTTCGCTGCCGGTGCCAATTCCCAGCTCGGCTCCGATCCCGGTTTCCTTTGCCCCTGCCACGGGTCGACCTTTGACCTCGCCGGGCGCGTCTTCAAGAACAAGCCGGCTCCGCAGAATCTCGATGTTCCCCCCTACCAGTTCCTGACCGACAGCAAGATCGTGATCGGCAAGGACGAGAAAGGAGAAGCCTGATCATGGCGGCCGAAAAACAAGTCAAGACGACCGGCCTGCTGGGCTGGATCGACGCCCGCTTCCCCGCAACCCAGCTGTGGGAAGACCACCTCTCCAAGTACTACGCGCCGAAGAACTTCAACTTCTGGTACTTCTTCGGTTCGCTGGCGCTGCTGGTGCTGGTGATCCAGATCGTCACCGGCATCTTCCTGGTGATGAACTACAAGCCCGACGGCACTCTGAACGCCGCCGGCATTCCCGTGGCCTTCGCCAGCGTGGAATACATCATGCGCGAAGTCCCCTGGGGCTGGCTGGTGCGCTACATGCACTCGACCGGCGCCTCGGCCTTCTTCGTGGTGGTCTACCTGCATATGTTCCGGGGCCTGCTGTACGGTTCGTACCGCAAGCCGCGCGAGCTGGTCTGGATCTTCGGCTGCCTGATCTTCCTGTGCCTGATGGCGGAAGCCTTCATGGGCTACCTGTTGCCATGGGGCCAGATGTCGTACTGGGGCGCCCAGGTGATCGTGAACCTGTTCTCGGCGATTCCCGTGATCGGCCAGGACCTGTCGCTGTTCATCCGCGGTGACTACGTGGTGAGCGATGCAACGCTGAACCGCTTCTTCTCGTTCCACGTCATCGCCGTGCCGCTGGTGCTGCTGGCGCTGGTCATTGCCCACATCATCGCGCTGCACGAAGTGGGTTCGAACAACCCGGACGGCGTCGAGATCAAGGCCAAGAAGGATGAGAACGGCATCCCGCTGGACGGCATCCCGTTCCACCCGTACTACTCGGTGCACGACACGCTGGGCGTTGCCGGCTTCCTGCTCCTGTTCTCGGCCGTGATCTTCTTCTTCCCGGAAGTGGGCGGCTATTTCCTGGAACACAACAACTTCTTCCCGGCTGACCCGCTGAAAACCCCGCCGCATATCGCGCCGGTGTGGTACTTCACGCCGTTCTACTCGATGCTGCGTGCCACCACGTCGAACTTCCTGCCGATCCTGTGGGTGTTTTTCGCGCTGCTGCTCGGCATGGTGTTCCTGCGCAGCAAGGATGCGCGCGTGAAGATCGGCGCCATCGCCGTCGCGGTGATCCTGGCCGTGGGCTTCTACTTCATCGACGCCAAGTTCTGGGGCGTGCTGGTGATGGGCGGCTCGGTGGTGATCCTGTTCTTCCTGCCGTGGCTGGACCACTCGCCGGTCAAGTCCATCCGCTATCGTCCTGCCTTCCACAAGACCATCCTGACCGTCTTCGTGGTGGTGTTCCTGGTGCTCGGCTATCTTGGCGTGCAACCGCCGTCGCCGGTCGGTGAGAAGGTGTCGCAGCTCGGTACGCTGCTGTACTTCGCCTTCTTCCTGACCATGCCGCTGTGGAGCCGTGTCGGCGAGTTCAAGCCGGTCCCGGAGCGTGTCACGTTCCACCCGCACTGAGCGAAGCGAACCCCGACAAGAGCACAAGGACACAAGATGAAAAAGCTGCTTTCGATCCTCGCGCTGGCCGGCGCCTGCTTTGCCGGCGCGCCTGCCATGGCATCCGAGGGGGGCTTCCCCCTTGAGCCGGCACCGGTGAACACCGCTGACCTGTCGTCGCTGCAGCGCGGCGCCAAGCTGTTCGTCAACTACTGCCTGAACTGCCACGGCGCATCGATGATGCGTTACAACCGGCTCAAGGACATCGGCCTGACCGACGACCAGATCCGCGAGAACCTGCTGTTCAGCGCGGACAAGGTTGGCGAGACCATGACCATCGCCATGCAGCCGAAGGAGGCCAAGGCCTTCTTCGGTGCGCAGCCGCCGGACCTGTCGGTGATCGCCCGCGCCCGCGGTGACGACTGGCTCTACACCTACCTGCGCACGTTCTACCGTGACGACAGCCGCGCCACCGGCTGGAACAACCTGGTGTTCCCGAGCGTCGGCATGCCGCACGTGCTGTGGGAACTGCAGGGCCAGCGCGCCGCCAAGTTCACGGAAGTGGAAGAGCACGGCGAGAAGGTGCACAAGTTTGCCGGCTTCGAGCAACTGAGCCCGGGCAAGCTGAGCAAGGTCGAGTACGACCAGGCCGCCGCTGACCTGGTCAGCTTCCTGGACTGGATGGCCGAGCCGGCGCAGAACCACCGCAAGCGCCTGGGCGTCTGGGTGCTGCTGTTCCTGGGCGTGTTCACTGTCTTTGCCTGGCGCCTCAACGCCGCGTACTGGAAGGACGTGAAGTAAAGGCATGCCAGGGCCCGAATCCGGGCCCGGACAAGGCAAAGGCCAGGGGTGGCCGCTGCGAAAGCAGCACCGCCCCTGGCCTTTTCTCTTGGAAAACCTGCCGAAGCGGGCCAATAAAGTGCGTCATTTGCCACTAATTTGCTTTCTGGTGGTCGACTTTGGCAGAATGGCAGACCTTACTGTCCGACCCTGCTTCGGCTAAGCCCAAGGAATCCAACCATGATGGTGTTGTATTCGGGTACGACTTGCCCGTTTTCCCAACGTTGCCGCCTTGTCCTGTTTGAAAAGGGCATGGATTTTGAAATCCGCGACGTCGACCTGTTCAACAAGCCCGAAGATATTTCGGTGATGAACCCGTACGGCCAGGTGCCCATCCTGGTCGAGCGCGACCTCATCCTGTATGAGTCGAACATCATCAACGAATACATCGACGAGCGCTTCCCGCACCCGCAGCTGATGCCGGCCGATCCGGTGCAGCGTGCCCGCGCCCGCCTGTTCCTGTTCAACTTCGAAAAGGAACTGTTCACCCACGTCTACACGCTGGAGAACGAAAAGGGCAAGGCCGCGGAGAAGAACCACGAACGCGCCCGCGCTGCGATCCGCGACCGCCTGACGCAGCTCGCGCCGATCTTCGTCAAAAACAAGTACATGCTGGGCGAAGAGTTCTCGATGCTCGACGTCGCCATCGCGCCGCTGCTGTGGCGCCTGGACCACTACGGCATTGAGCTGTCGAAGAACGCCGCGCCGCTGCTGAAGTATGCTGAACGCATTTTCAGCCGTCCCGCGTACATCGAAGCGCTCACCCCGTCCGAAAAGGTGATGCGCCGCTAACCGGCACCGGCCCGAAGGCATCCGCCCTCGGGCCACTACGGCGCCATTGGAAGCACAATGCCTGAAACCTCCACCAAGCCCTACCTGATTCGCGCCATCTATGAATGGTGCACGGACAACGGCTTCACGCCGTACATCGCCGTCTTCGTCGACGCCAACACCAGCGTGCCGCGCGAGTTCGTCAAGAACAACGAGATCGTGCTCAACGTCAGCTTCGACGCCACCAGCGGCCTGGACATGGGCAACGAGTGGATCACCTTCAGCGCACGCTTTGGCGGCGTCTCGCGCAAGATCGACGTCCCCGTCGAGAACGTGCTGGCCATCTACGCCCGTGAAAACGGGCAGGGCATGGCCTTCCCGGTCGAACGCAGCCTGCCGGAAACCCAGGCCGCCACCGAGCGCGAAAACAACCCGCCGCCCAAGCTGGCCCCGGTGGAAGCCGAGACCTCGGCAACTACCACCGACTCCGGCCCCGGCGACGACGACACGCCACCCCCGGTGCCCCGCATCGGCAGCAAGAAGCCCGCATTGAAAGTGGTGAAGTAAGCCATCCCAAAGCGGACCGCAATGCAGTAGAATCGCGGTCTGCACCAGACATGCCGGCTTAGCTCATCAGGTAGAGCAGTTGATTTGTAATCATCAGGTGGCGGGTTCGAGTCCTGCAGCCGGCACCATATAAAACAAGGGGTTACGTGAATTTCACGTAACCCCTTGTGCTTTCTGGGCGCTGAAAAGTACATTTTCGGTACAGTCAGCTCTCAGAACAGGTACATGGCAACCATCGTCAAGACACCTTCCGGCACCTGGAAGGCGGTCATTCGCAAGATCGGCTGGCCGACCACGGCCAAGACATTTCGCACCAAGCGCGACGCCGAGGATTGGGCGCGACGGACCGAGGATGAGATGGTCCGAGGGGTGTACCTGTCTCGCGCACCGTCTGAAAAGCTCACCGTATCCGCTGCCTTGAAGCGTTACATGGAGGAGGTGTCGATCACTAAGAAGCCCACCACCCAGCGCAGCGAGCGCTTTACCTCCCAGCACTTGGATGCCTTCTTCGGGAAGTATTCAATGGCGGCAGTCAGTGCCGACCTGGTGGCCAGGTACCGTGATGAGCGTTTGGCTGCTGGAAAGTCGAACAACACGGTGCGCATCGAGTTGGCGATGCTTGGGCACCTTTTCCGCATCGCGATCCAAGAGTGGGGCATCGGGCTAACCTTCAATCCGGTCGCAAACATCCGAAAGCCTAGTCCTGGGCCAGGACGCAATCGCCGCCTGAGCGCTGACGAGCAGAAGCTGCTGTTCACCGCCGCGGAGTCGCACAGCAACCCCATGCTTGGATGGATCGTTCACCTCGCAGTAGAAACTGGAATGCGGTCCTCCGAGATCACAGGCCTGCGCCGTTCCCAGATTGACCTGCGGCGGCGCGTTGTAACGCTCGTGGATACGAAGAATGGAGCTGCCAGGGTGGTGCCTCTGACGCGTGCTGCCACCGCGGTTCTCCAGCAGGCAATCGACAACCCAGTTCGTCCCATTGACACGGATCTCATCTTTTTTGGTGAGCCGGGTAGGGATGGTCGGCGCGCGCCCTACGTATTCCAGAAGCTTTGGGCCCAGATCACCGCAGACATAGGCCTCGGCGACCTGCACTTCCATGATCTGCGGCATGAGGCCGTGAGTAGGCTGGTGGAGGCAGGGCTGAGCGACCAGGAGGTGGCGGCAATCAGTGGCCACAAGTCGATGCAGATGCTGAAGCGATATACGCATCTTCGCGCCGAAGATCTGGTGGTGAAAATGGATCGGCTAGGGGCTAACTGAACGGCCAAGCGAACGTGGTCAACCGGCTCGCACTGGAGACGCAACCGCTTCGGTTGGTGGTTAGGGCGTGGACTGACTTGCGTCCATTGCCTGTGGATATCCTGTGAAGATGCTGGGGATATTTCCCCCTATTTGGGGACGTTTCACCCCCTAAACTGGGACATATGACCCCCTAAATGGGGACATATCGCCCCGCATTCCCAAGCCAGGCAAGGGTTTCAGTGACGTAAACGTTGTTTAAAGGTTTACTAAAAGTTGTTGATAAGGAACGTGGCCTGCAGGCACCGGCATGATCGCCGCCGTCTACCATATGTCCCCAAATAGGGGGGCGGATGAGCGTTAGTTTCCGAAGATCGTAATGGTCGTGACACAAATAACCAAATAACGCGGCCCATTGGCAATTTAAGTGCTGTTTTCTGCCGTGTGCCCGCATTCCTCCCCCTTGATGGGGACAAATTACCAATCGGGAGTGTGATCGAAGTGACTTAGGCCTGACTTATGGCCACGGTCAAGATCGACAGAGCCTGCTCATTTGTAGGCGGAATACAGCGCCAAAGCAGCGTACCGACGAGCCTGTTGTGGCCTCCATTCGAGAAGATGCAAGAACGGATTCTCAACGAACATGCCTACGTTAAAGGGCCCGTGAGGGCGGTACGCATGCTGGATTGCCTGGCGGTGGCGTCGGTCTGATGAAATTCTCTCCTGCTCTAGCCCCACGATGTAGCTCGACAGGTCATCAAAAACGCCCCAGGCGCGTAACAGAGGATGGAGGCCTGCTAGTGCAAGCCTTACGCATAGGTACGCCCTTAGCCCATGCTCTGCCAGAAAGCCACGGGCATGGCCTTTCAGGCGATATAGGACCAGCGCTCGACTAAGGTCTTCGATCGTAGTGGCCACGCCGCAATCGTAGTTGCCATACAGGCGCATTTCCAAGTCAGTGACAACGACTTCGAAGTCCGCTGTAGGTCCCCAGGTCCCGTCATATTCGCCTGCGAGCGGGAAAAGGTCCCAAAGCCGCTCCGCCGCGTGTTCGTGGCCCCAGAGCGCCGTCCATAGATTGGCTGGCCCTTGCCAAAACAGTTCAGTCACGCCTAGGTAGGGATGGTACTCGCACCCATACTTCGGCTGCTGCGAGAGCACTGCATACGCGCGGGCTACCGGGCGCAACCCGCTAGGAGCTGTCACAGCTGCGTAGTAGCGATCGTCGGGAAACAATTCATGCAAAAGGTCCAGGGATTCCCTGGTCAACGCCGCATTGCCCTGGAAATTTCTTCTCCACTTCCGAGATCGCTGGGTACCCCAATCGACCAATGGGTGATCAACGAGGTTGATGAAGCGATTGAGCAACGGAATGTCGACATCGCCGAGGCTTTCCACCATGGCGCGTTCACGCAGCCACACCAGGGTTTCGGCAAGACGACTGGTGCGATCTTTCGCGCAATCTTCGATGGCCGAAGCAATGGGTGCGGACGCTCCTGGAGTGGACTTGAGCTTGACTTCGGCGCACAGGATGCCGTCCTCGGCCCCAGAGTTCGGGCGGTTCGGCATTAGAAAATGGACGACATCCGATCGCGGAGCCGGCTTGGTCCGATCTTGCTTGAGCCGCCATTTTTTGGCGCCGATGGCAGTTCCCGGCAGCTCCTTGGTTGACTGATAGATGTAGCAGAGCAGCTCTCCAAAGTCGCCGGCCATGGTGGAACCAGGATCCGGCAGCTTCGAGGCCAGGATGTCGCCTTGTGGGATGCCCAGCTCGTTGGATCGCTGGGTCAGCACTGCGTCGGTGATGTAGCAACGCCGAACGGCGATGGCCAGATCAGCGGCCAGTTGCTGGGCTTGTTCTGCGGTCAATCTGACCAGGACGTAAGGCTGTTCCTGCTGGTGAGGGAACCACCCGATGGAAGTGTTGAAGTCAAATCCCAGTTCATCCATGGCAGAGCTTTAGGGTTAAAAGCGGCACGTGTGGGTGGGTCCCCCGTCATCGTGCCGGCCGGCGACAGGGAATGACGATGGCCTCGCTGTTGTCGACGTGAAATTTTAAGCGCTCGAAGAGAATAGCGCAGGTCGGCGCCGTCCGCGGCGGCAAGGATATTGACATGCGTGCTGGCATGGCGAACGCTTCCGCGCTGGCATTGCTGGACGGTAGGCGAGGGACAGCTTCAAGGCGGCGGCGCGAGGAGAATGGCGTCCGCTCGTTGAGAAAGCGGCGGACATTCGTAGAAGTAAGCTGGAGTGACCGCTTGGCTGACAATGGTCCAATCTTTCACAACGCCGCAACTGGTGCTGCTCGAGGGGCCATCATTGGACTCGGCACACTACTACCATCCGATTTTGCCGCAAGTGGAGTCTGAAAGGCGTTATCGAGGAACTCCGGCCATTGCGGCAAAAGGTCGTTCCTTGTCCTCCGGCGAGTCCAGGTCGATACGCCGACGGATAGCACGCGCGTCCATACTTGGCTGAGTGAAAAGAGCCTCGACGCGAGCCCGGGCGGCACACAGCTCGTCCTTTAGGGCATCCGAGCGCTTCGTGCTGCGGCCGATGCGGACTGTCTCGAATTTAGGCGATTCGTCCGAGAAGGCAATGTCCACCAGGATATTAGCCTCTGCCCTAGCGCGCGCAAACGATGAGTCTTTTCCAGGAGGACGCTGTTTTTTCGGTTGCGACATTGGGTGCTTTGCCATGAGTGTCGTCAGTCTAGTTAATGCTACCTGAGTACGGGCCGGACTACGCAGAAACCGAACGGCGGCGATACGACATGCCGCCCTCCCGATTTGCGCTGAGTTTTCACCCTCGGTACCCGGGGGCGACTAACCTTGCAGAGAAGGGCTTCGCCCAGGCTGGACTCACGGAGAAAAAGGGCAGCCGAGGCGGACAATTCGAAGACTGATCCTGCGCTCAGCATCTACTGCGTCGGTCGCGGATGTCGCCATACCCAAGGCTGAGATCAGTGCACTAGCAGTACACCCGTCAGTTTTCTCCGCCTTCGCTCAATTGCGCTAAGTTACTGAATCTAAAGTACTTTCACTTTCGCTCTCATTCGCCAACTTTCTTTTAAATATCAGTAACTTAT
>NZ_JBYTAH010000079.1:3272-28950 GCF_058787975.1 Cupriavidus sp. FW305-26 | reverse complement strand
CACTCCCGCCGTGCGGGAGTGGGGAGCCAACCCTCAGCCGGCTTCCCCGGTATCATTTCCCTTTCTCCCCAGCCAGGTTCCCCACCATGGATTTGCGCGGCAAGCACATCGTTCTCGGCCTGACCGGCGGCATCGCCTGCTACAAGTCGGCCGAACTGGTCCGCCTGCTGACCAAGGCCGGCGCCACCGTGCAGGTGGCCATGACCGAGGCGGCGACGCACTTCATCACGCCGGTGACGATGCAGGCGCTGTCCGGCCGTCCGGTCTTCCTGTCGCAGTGGGATGCCCGCATCGACAACAACATGGCGCACATCGACCTGTCGCGCGAGGCCGATGCCATCGTCATCGCTCCGGCCTCGACCGATTTCATGGCGCGCCTGGCCAACGGGCTGTGCGACGACCTGCTCAGCACCCTGTGCATCGCGCGCGACTGCCCGCTGCTGGTGGCACCGGCGATGAACCGCCAGATGTGGGCCGCCCCCGCCACCCAGCGCAACGCCGCGCAACTGCGCGCCGACGGCGTGATGATCCTGGGCCCCGGCAGCGGCGACCAGGCCTGCGGCGAGGTCGGCGACGGCCGCATGCTGGAGCCCGAAGAACTGCTCGACGACATCATCGCCTTCTTCCAGCCCAAGCCGCTGCAAGGCAAGCGCGTGCTGATCACCGCCGGCCCGACCTTCGAGGCGATCGACCCGGTGCGCGGCATCACCAACCTGTCGTCCGGCAAGATGGGCTTCTCGATCGCGCGCGCGGCGCGCGAGGCCGGCGCCGAGGTGCTGCTGGTGGCCGGCCCCACCGGCCTGCCCACCCCGCGCGGCGTGCTCCGCACCGACGTGCGCAGCGCGCAGCAGATGCATGACGCGGTGATCGCGCAGCTGCACGGCGTGGATGTCTTTGTCGCCGTGGCCGCGGTGGCAGACTGGCGCCCGGCTGAAGTCGCGCAGCAGAAGCTGAAGAAGGCCAACGATACCGACACCCCCACGCTGCAGTTCGTGCAGAACCCCGACATCCTGGCCACGGTCGCGGCGCGAGCCGACGCACCCTACTGCGTCGGCTTTGCCGCCGAGAGCGAGAACCTGGAGCGGTACGGCGAGCAGAAGCGCCAGCGCAAGGGCGTACCGCTGCTGGTCGGCAATATCGGCCACCATACCTTCGGCCTGGACGACAACGAAATCGTGCTGTTCGACGCCGCCGGCATGACGCGGCTGCCGCGCGCCGACAAGCTGTCACTGGCGCGCCAGCTGGTGGCGGCGATCGGCCAGCGCCTGCCCGGGCGCACACGGCCCTGATGGCGGGCGCGCGTCCGGTATCATGCGCGGCTGCCACCTATTCCGTTGAACCGATTTCCCCCAGGATTCCCATGACCCAGCCACTGAACCCAACCGTCGAAATCAAGGTGCTCGATGCGCGCCTGAATGAATGGGGCCTGCCCGCCTACCAGAGCGAAATGGCCGCCGCCATCGACCTCCATGCCTGCGTCGACGCCCCGGTATCGATCGCGCCGGGCACGCCCGCGCAACTGGTGCCGGCCGGCATCGCCGTGCACATGGGCAACCCGTACATGGCCGCGACCATCGTGCCGCGCTCGGGCCTGGGCCACAAGAAGGGCCTGGTGCTGGGCAATTCGATCGGCGTGATCGATGCCGACTACCAGGGCCAGATCATGGTCAGCGTGTGGAACCGCAACGCGCCCGGCACCGAGCCGATCGTAATCCAGCCGGGCGAGCGCATCGCGCAGATGATGTTCGTGCCGGTGCTGCGGCCGGTGTTTTCGACGGTGGCAGAATTCAGCGAAGACAGCGAACGCGGCGCGGGCGGCTTTGGCTCGACCGGCGTGCACCACGCCAAGGCCAGCGCCTGACGCAGCCTCTGGCCGCACAAGACACTGGCGCCCCGCGGGGCGCCAGTTTGCTTTTCAGCCCTGCTGCTCGAACAGCAGCGCCACGCCGCTGGCGGCATCCGCCAGCACCAGGGTCTCGCGCGGGCCCAGGTCGTGGGTCGGCACACCCTGTTCGCGCCAGCCGGCACGTGCCGCCGCCAGGTCATCGGTGCGCAGGCGGATTGCAGCGTAGCCCGGCCCCTCGCGCCGGACATGCGCGGTGCCGGTGGCCGAAGCCAGCGCCTGCGGCGTGCTGACCACCAGCGTGGCATCGTCCAGCGCCAGGCTGCAGACATGTTCGCTCAGCTGCGTCAGCTCGCCGCCGGTCAGCTCCGCGTAGGCGTGCGCGGCGGCGTCCACCAGCGCGGGCGCCACCACCAGGAACATGGTGGCGATGCTGTGCGCGCCGTTGGCATGGCGGGTCCATTCGGGCCGCCACAGCAGTTCGGGCGTACGGTGCTCGCAGACGAAGTAGCGCGCGCCCGGCGCATCGTCAAGCGCGGTCACGCGGAAGGTGGCCGGGTGCTCGCTGCCGTCATCCAGCCGCACCGGACGCGAGAACTCGATCGGGTCCGAGGTGTGCCAGCCCGCCGCACGCAGCCGTGCCGCGGTGGCAAAGGCATCGGCGCTCTTGCACGACATCGCCGCGCAGCCGCCGCCGTGCGCCTGCGCATCCCAGTAGTACTGGCGGCTTGGGCTGGGCGCGGTCACGTGCAGCAACTCAAGGTAGTCCCGCCGCAGCATGATGCAGTGGTTCTGCGAGCCGAGCGTGTGGTAGCCGCGCGGCGTCAGCGTAAAGCCGAGCCGGCGCCATGCCCGGGCCCCGGCATCGAGGTCTGGGCACACCACCACCGCGTGGTCGAACATTTCCGCTTGCGTTGCCATCGGCATCCTCTCGGTTTCACGGCGCACCCGCGCCGGACATCGTCATTCGAACTGGATATTGGCCTTGCGCGCCACGGCCTGCCATTTGTCATGCTCGCGGCGCACCAGGTTGCCGAGGTCGGCCGGGCTGCCGCCCACGATCTCGAAGCCCTGCGCGGCCAGCGCATCGAGCACGCGCGGCTGGCGCAGCGATTCGACCAGCGCGTCGTGGATGCGCGTGACCGTGGATGCCGGCAGGCCGGCCGGGCCGAACACGCCGATCCAGGAGTAGGCCTCGAAGCCCTTGAGCCCCTGCTCTGCCACCGTCGGCACCTGCGGCAGCTGGCGCAGCCGGCTGGTGCCGGTCACGCCCAGCACCTTGATGGTGCGTGCGGCCACGTGCGCCTGCACGGCGGCGTAGCTGCTGAAGAAAATATCGACCTCGTTGGACAGCACCGCCTGCACGGCCGGGCCGCCGCCCTTGTAGGGCACATGCAGCATGCGTACGCCGGCTTCGGTCGCCAGCGCCTCTGCCGCCAGCTGGTTCAGGCTGCCGATGCCGGACGAGGCATAGCGCACGCCGTCGGGCCTGGCCTTGGCCAGCTCCACCAGCTCGCGCACATTGGCCACGGGCAGCGCGGGATTGGCGGCAATCACCAGCGGAAAGCGCACCAGCTGCGAGATTGGCGAGAAATCGCGGAAGGTGTCGTAGGGCAGCTGCTTGTAGGCGAAAGGGTTGATGGCGTGGGTGTCGAAGGCCATCAACAGGGTGGTGCCGTCCGGCTTCGCGCGCGCCACGGTGCTCGATGCGATCAAGCCGCCGGCACCCGGCTTGTTGTCGACCACCGCGGCCTGCCCCAGCGTCGCCTTCAGCCCAGGCTGCAGCTGCCGGGCCACGATGTCGACGCTCCCGCCAGGCGGGAACGGCAGCACCAGCGCGATCGGGCGGTTGCCCGCCAGCGGTTCGGCGCCGGCGGCTGCAGCGACGTGGAGCATCGGGACGGGCATGGCACCCAGCGGCAGGATCTTGAGCAGCAGGCGGCGGCGCCGCGTGCGTTCGGCAGAGGACATCAGGGTTTTCAGGCTGGATTCCTGGCCGGTTGCGCGGCCAGCTGCGGCCGCAAACCCGTGCCCCGACGGGCATGGCCGGCGGCCGCCGGGACAAAAAGAAAAGGGGCGGCATGACTGCCGCCCCCGTATTTTGCCCGATGACCGGCCACGTTGCTGGCAACGCGGCCGATAACCGCTCAGGCTTCTGCGCGCTGTTCCTCGGGCGCCTCGGGCGGTTCCGGCTCGATCTCGGAGAAATCGAGCTTGATCTGGTCCTGCTCGTCCAGGTCCACCACCACCTTGCCGCCCGAAACCAGCCTGCCGAACAGCAGTTCGTCGGCCAGGGCCTTGCGGATCATGTCCTGGATCAGGCGCTGCATCGGGCGCGCGCCCATCAGCGGATCGAACCCCTTGTGCGCTAGGAACTTGCGCAGCTTCTCGGTAAAGCTGGCTTCCACCTTCTTCTCGTGCAGCTGCTCTTCCAGCTGCATCAGGAACTTGTCGACCACGCGCAGGATGATTTCCTCGTCCAGCGAGCGGAAGCTGATCATGGCATCCAGCCGGTTGCGGAACTCCGGCGTGAACATGCGCTTGATGTCAGCCATCTCGTCGCCCTGCTCGCGCGAGCTGGTGAAGCCGATGGTGGCGCGGTTCATGGTCTCCGCTCCCGCGTTGGTGGTCATGATGATGATCACGTTGCGGAAGTCGGCGCGCCGGCCGTTGTTGTCGGTCAGCGAACCATGGTCCATCACCTGCAGCAGGATATTGAAGATATCCGGATGCGCCTTCTCGATTTCGTCCAGCAGCAGCACGCAGTGCGGCTTCTTGGTGACGGCCTCGGTCAGCAGGCCACCCTGGTCGAAGCCGACGTATCCCGGCGGCGCGCCGATCAGGCGGCTCACCGCGTGGCGTTCCATGTACTCGGACATGTCGAAGCGCAGCAGCTCGATGCCCATGATGAAGGCGAGCTGCTTGGCGACTTCGGTCTTGCCCACGCCGGTGGGGCCGGAGAACAGGAACGAGCCGATCGGCTTGTCGGTCTTGCCCAGGCCGGCGCGCGACATCTTGATCGCCGAGGCCAGTGCCTCGATCGCCGGGTCCTGGCCGAACACCACCGACTTCAGGTCGCGGTCCAGCGTCTGCAGCTTGCTGCGGTCGTCCTGGTTCACGCTCTGCGGCGGGATGCGTGCGATGCGCGAGACGATGTCCTCGATCTCGCCCTTGCCGATGGTCTTCTTCTGCTTGGACTTCGGCAGGATGCGCTGCGCCGCGCCGGCTTCGTCGATCACGTCGATCGCCTTGTCGGGCAGGTGACGGTCGGTGATGAAGCGGGCCGACAGCTCCGCTGCCGCGGTCAGCGCCGAGGCCGCGTACTTGACGCCGTGGTGCTCCTCGAAGCGCGACTTCAGGCCGCGCAGGATCTGCACGGTCTGGTCGACCGAAGGCTCGACCACGTCGATCTTCTGGAAGCGCCGCGACAGCGCCGCGTCCTTCTCGAAGATGCCGCGATATTCCGTGAAGGTGGTCGCGCCGATGCACTTGAGCTGGCCCGACGACAGCGCCGGCTTGAGCAGGTTGCTGGCGTCCAGCGTCCCGCCCGAGGCAGCGCCCGCGCCGATCAGCGTGTGGATCTCATCGATGAACAGGATCGCGTTCGGATTGTCCTTGAGCGACTTGAGCACGCCCTTCAGGCGCTGCTCGAAGTCGCCGCGGTACTTGGTGCCGGCCAGCAGCGCGCCCATGTCGAGCGAGTAGACGGTCGCCTTTTCGAGGATGTCCGGCACCTCGTTCTTGGTGATGCGCCACGCCAGGCCCTCGGCGATCGCGGTCTTGCCGACGCCGGCCTCGCCCACCAGCAGCGGGTTGTTCTTGCGCCGGCGGCACAGCACCTGGACCACGCGCTCGACTTCGCTCTCGCGGCCGATCAGCGGGTCGATCTTGCCGGCCTTGGCCAGCGTGTTCAGGTTCTGGGTGTATTGCTCGAGCGGGCTTTCCTTGCCGTCGCCGCCCTCGCCTTCGCCGGCGGCATCGCCATGCTTGGCGGGCTCGGACTGGTCCTTGCGGATGCCGTGGCTGATGAAATTGACCACGTCCAGCCGCGTCACGCCCTGCTGCTGCAGGTAATAGACCGCGTGCGAATCCTTCTCGCCGAAAATCGCGACCAGCACGTTGGCACCCGTCACTTCCTTCTTGCCGTTGGAAGTGGACTGGACGTGCATGATCGCGCGCTGGATCACGCGCTGGAAACCGAGCGTGGGCTGGGTATCGACCTCGTCGGTACCCGGCACTACCGGCGTGTTATCCGCGATGAAGTTCTTAAGGCTGGTGCGCAGGTCTTCTATATTGGCCGCGCAGGCGCGCAAGACTTCCGCTGCCGTGGGATTGTCGAGCAATGCCAGCAGCAGGTGCTCCACGGTAATGAACTCGTGGCGTGCCTGCCTGGCTTCGACAAACGCCATATGCAGGCTCACTTCCAATTCTTGCGCAATCATGCTTCCTCCATCACGCACTGCAGGGGATGCCCCGCCTGCCGCGCGTGCGTTGACACCAGCTCGACCTTGGTCGCTGCAATATCCCTGGTGTAGATACCGCAGACGCCCTTTCCTTCCCGGTGCACGGTGAGCATGATCTGCGTCGCCGTTTCCCGGTCCCTGCTGAAATACTGCTGCAGGATCATCACTACAAACTCCATCGGAGTGTAGTCGTCATTAAGCAGCACCACCTTGAACATGGCGGGCGGTTTAAGCGCCTGCTCTTTCCGCTCCAGGATGGTGCCCGCTTCGCGTTGTGGGACATTCGCAAGCCGTGTAGCCATGGCTTTATTCTAACCCTTACTCGCAACTCTGCAATTTGGGGAAAAGGCGCCGGATTCAAGAGCCGGGCCACCTGTTTCCGGTGGTGGAAGGACGCGGGATTTCACGCGGGAGGCATTGCAAGGCACGTGGCCGGCGCGGGCGGGACAGCAAGCACGGCAGCCCTGGCGCATGCCGCCAAGGTACCACCAGGTGCCGTCCCATTCCCGCCACACCCTGCTGGCAGTGGGGAATCCGCCAACTTGACAGTATCCTGCTTTGCCAGAAGAATCGTTCGCACACCTGCCGACGGCCAACGAGCCAAAGCAACAGCCGAGACAGGTGATCCGTGAGCAGGGAGGCCACGGCCGCCGCGGCGGCGAGTCAGCATCGAGACTGTCCGCCACGCGATTGCACCTCGCCGCGCGTCATCGCCGGCCGCGCCTCAGGACGCGGCAGGTCATGGCGCCGCAGTCCGTGCCGTCTGGCCGGCAAGGCTTCCCCGCTTTGAAATCTGCTATTTCGTGGGGGAGTATATGGCAAGCGGTATCGTCAAATGGTTCAATGACGCCAAGGGCTTCGGGTTCATCAAGCCGGACGAGGGCGAAGAAGAACTGTTTGCGCACTTTTCGGCTATCCAGATGTCCGGCTTCAAGACGCTGAAGGAAGGTCAACGCGTCTCGTTCGAGGTGGTCCAGGGCCCCAAGGGCAAGCAAGCCACCAATATCCAGGACGCCAGCTAAAGCGCGCCGCGACCGCATCCCGGCCGCAGAGCCGCGGAGCGGTCAACCAGGGTGTGGGGGGAGCTCCCCCGGGACGGGATCGATGCCAGCGCCCCGCGTTGCCGCCACGGCGGTGCGGCGGGTGCCGGCGCGGATCAGCTGCACGCACCACATCCGACCGAAAGCCCGGCCTCGCGCCGGGCTTTCTGCTTGGGCCCCGGGGTCGGGCCATCAGGCCCAGCCGTCGATCTTGAGCCCGCTGGCCTGCTCGGCTTCTTCCCTGGTGACCTTGCGCACAGTCTGGCCGAAGGTCCAGACATGGCCCTCCGCGTCCCGGGCCGTGTAGGTCCGGTCGCCGTAGAACTCGTCCTGCGGCTCGCGCAGGATCACGGCGCCGGCGGCGCGGGCGCGCTCGCAATGCTGGTCCAGCCCTTCCCGCAGGTGCACGTGCAGGGTCTGGGTATTCTTGCCCCCGATCGAGGCCGGGCTGGCGGTAAAGTCCGCCCACTCGCTGCCCACCATCAGGTAGCTGTCGCCGAAACGCATTTCAGAATGCACCAGCTGGTCCTGCTGGTCGCGGATCACCATGACCCGCTCAAAGCCGAAGGCGCGCTCCAGCCAGTCCAGGGCCGCCAGCGGGTCCTTGTAGAAGAGGGCCGCACCGAACGCGGTGCGGCGGAAGGGATCGTCCATGCCTGTCTCCTCGGGCCGCCAGGCCCGTCAGTCCAACCCCTGACGTTCTAGGCAACAGTGGCGCCCGGGGCAAGAAAAAACCCCGGCGCCGACCAGACGGCACCGGGGTTTTCCTTGGCAGGTCGCCCGCCGCAGCGGGAGTCCGTGCTTACATATTGTCGATCATCACCTGGCCAAAGCCCGAGCACGACACCTGCGTCGCGCCTTCCAGCAGGCGGGCGAAGTCATACGTCACCTTCTTGGACAGGATCGACTGCTCCATCGACGAGATGATCAGGTCCGCGGCTTCGGTCCAGCCCATGTGACGCAGCATCATTTCGGCCGACAGGATTTCCGAGCCCGGGTTGACGTAGTCCTTGCCGGCGTACTTCGGCGCGGTGCCATGGGTGGCCTCGAACATGGCAACCGAGTCAGACATATTGGCGCCCGGGGCGATGCCGATGCCGCCGACCTGTGCGGCCAGCGCGTCGGAGACATAGTCGCCGTTCAGGTTCAGCGTGGCGATCACCGAGTATTCGGCCGGACGCAGCAGGATCTGCTGCAGGAAGGCGTCGGCAATGGCGTCCTTGATCACGATGTCCTTGCCGGTCTTCGGGTTCTTGAACTTGCACCACGGGCCGCCGTCGACCAGCTCGGCGCCGAATTCCTTTTGCGCCAGCTCGTAGCCCCAGTCACGGAAGCCACCTTCGGTGAACTTCATGATGTTGCCCTTGTGCACCAGCGTCACCGACGGCTTGTCGTTGTCGATGGCGTACTGGATCGCCTTGCGCACCAGACGCTCGGTGCCCTCGCGCGAGACCGGCTTGATGCCGATGCCCGAGGTCGCCGGGAAGCGGATCTTCTTCACGCCCATCTCGTCCTGCAGGAACTTGATGAGCTTCTTCGCCTGCTCGCTTTCCGCCGCCCATTCGATGCCGGCGTAGATGTCTTCCGAGTTCTCGCGGAAGATCACCATGTCGGTCTTTTCCGGCTCACGCACCGGCGAGGGCACGCCCTTGAAGTAGCGCACCGGGCGCAGGCAGACGTACAGGTCCAGCTGCTGGCGCAGTGCCACGTTCAGCGAGCGGATGCCGCCGCCCACCGGCGTGGTCAGCGGACCCTTGATCGAGACCACGTAATCCTTGAGCACCTCCAGGGTTTCGTCCGGCAGCCACACGTCCGGGCCGTAGACCTTGGTTGACTTCTCGCCGGCGTAGATCTCCATCCAGGCGATCTTGCGCTTGCCGCCATAGGCCTTGGCCACAGCCGCGTCGACCACCTTGATCATCACCGGGGTGATATCGAGGCCCGTACCGTCGCCTTCGATGTAAGGAATGATCGGATTGTCCGGGACATTCAGCGAAAAGTCCTGGTTGACCGTGATCTTTTCGCCGGCCGGAACCTTGATATGTTGGTACATGACGTCTCCAGTACGGAACGGTTGTGACTGCCGCCGGTTCATGGCCGGTCGGCGAGATTCGGGGAGATGGCGCTGTGGCATTGTAGCGGGCCTTGCTGCGCGCCCGTGCTGCATTGCATCACCCTGGCGCCATCCTGGGCTGCCTTCAGTCTTATATAAGACACAAGACTAATTTCGTATTATGCAGCAATTTTTCATCATCCGCCAATCGGGCCGGACCCCAGATCCGCCGATTTCCCGGCCCGGCGCGCCGCTGCGGCATACTTGCGCCCCATGACCCTGATTGCCCTGAACAAGCCGTTTGGCACCATGAGCCAGTTCTCGGAACACCCGACGCGCCCGACGCTGGCCGCGTGCGTGAGCGTGCCCGGCGTCTACCCGGCCGGGCGGCTCGATGCCGACAGCGAGGGCCTGCTGCTGCTGACCGACGACGGCGCGCTGCAGGCGCGCATCGCCGACCCGCGCCACAAGCTGGAGAAGACTTACCTGGCCCAGGTCGAAGGCATTCCCGATGCCGCCGCGCTGGCCCGGCTGCGCGCCGGGGTAGACCTCGGCGACTTCGTGACCCAGCCCGCCAGGGTACGCGCCATCGACGCGCCCGACTGGCTGTGGCCGCGCCAGCCGCCGGTGCGCTTTCGCGCGGCGATCCCGACCGCGTGGCTGGAGCTGAAGATCCGCGAGGGCAAGAACCGGCAGGTGCGCCGCATGACCGCCGCGGTCGGCTTTCCCACATTGCGGCTGGTGCGCGTCGGGATCGGCCCGCTCGACCTGCGCGCGCTCGGCCTCGCGCCCGGGGCCTGCTGCGAGGTGTTGCCGGCGCAACTGGGACTGGCACCGGCAGCACCGCGCATGCGCCAGGAGCCGGCACCTCGATCCCATGTCTCGAAGACCAGACAGGCGAACGACACCAAGCGGCGTTCTCGTTACAAAAACTAACAAGTCGCGGGTCAACGCTGGCGGCAGCGGCCTCGTTCTTGTCGGGGACACGTCCTATCACGCGTCAAACTTTCCGACTGTTCTCATCCTTCGAGGTAATACGTCATGAAAAAACTGATCGCTGCTCTGGTTGTTGGCCTGTTCGCCACCGGCGCCTTCGCCCAGGCTTCGGCACCTGCTGCCGCCGACGCTGCAGCGCCCGCGGCCACCAAGGAAGCCCCGAAGACCACGACCAAGAAGAAGACCACCAGCAAGAAGCACAGCAAGAAGAAGGCTGCCCCCGCCGCTTCGGCCCCGGCTGCCCAGTAATCGCTGGCGCCCTTCCTGCCCCGTGCGCTCGCGAGGCAGGAAAGAGAAGGCAGGCTGCCGCCAGGCGCCTGCCTTTTTTGTTGCCGCGACAGCTCGTGATGCGCGACGTACGGCCCGCCGCACATCGGTACACTGCGCGTGCGCTATGCTTGCGGCTGCCGCTGCCCGCGCCATTTCAGACTGAACACCATGTCCTTCCTGTCCAACACGCTGTTGTCACGATGCTCCTCGATTGCCGGCCTGCTCGCGCTGAGCGCCGGGATCGCGCACGCGCAGGCCGCGCTGCCGGTGGTGCCGCTCACCGCAGGCATGTTTGCAATCCAGGCCGAGGTTGCCGCCACGCCGGCGGCACGCGAGCAGGGGCTGATGTACCGCACGACCATGGCCCCCAACGCCGGCATGCTGTTCGTGTTCGAGCAGAAGGCGGGCCACTGCTTCTGGATGCGCAACACCGAGCTGCCGCTGTCGATCGCCTTCCTGGCCGATGACGGCACCATCGTCAATATCGAGGACATGGCGCCGCGCACGGAGGGCAATCATTGCCCGAAGGCGGCGATCCGCTATGCGCTGGAAATGAACAGGGGATGGTTCGCGCAGAAAGGCATCAAGGCCGGCGCGAAAATCGGCGGACTGCCGCAGCATCGCTGAGTGCGGCAGCGCCAGGCGGCGCCGGCAGGAGCGCCGGCGCGGGAGGCAGGAATCAGTCGCGGAAGTTGTTGAAGTCCAGCGGCGCCTCGGACACGTCCTTGCGCAGCATCGCCATCACGCTTTGCAGGTCGTCGCGCTTGGCGCCCGACACGCGCACCGCATCGCCCTGGATGCTGGCCTGCACCTTGATCTTGCTGTCCTTGATGATGCGCACGATCTTCTTGGACAGGTCGCCGGTCACGCCCTTCTTGATCGAGATCACCTGCTTGACCTTGTCACCGCTGATCTTGTCGATCTTGCCGTAGTCCAGGAAGCGCACGTCAACGTTGCGCTTGGCCATCTTGTTGATCAGCACATCCTTGACCTGGCTCAGCTTGAAATCATCGTCGGCAAAGGCAGTCAGTTCATTTTCCTTGTGCTCGACCCGGGCGTCCGAGCCCTTGAAATCGAAGCGCGTCGAGATTTCCTTGTTGGCCTGCTCGACGGCGTTCTTCACCTCAACCATGTTCGCTTCGCACACTACATCAAACGACGGCATTGCATTCTCCTTGTGATCCGTATGCCCGGAAGCCGGCCGCGCACGGCGCCTTCCGTATAATCCAGCCTACCTCGCAGTTCCGGGTCGCTTGCCCTCCAGCGGCGGCCGCGTCACCTTTCCCTTGCATGGCAGATTTCCACGAATTCTATCCCCTGCGTCGCCACAATACATTCGGATTCGACGCGCGCGCGCGCTTTGCGGTGCATGTGCGCAGCGAAGCCGACCTGACCGCGGCCCTGGCCGACCCGCGTGCCGACGGCCTGCCCCTGGTGGTCCTGGGCGGCGGCAGCAATGTGGTACTGACCGGCGACCTGGACGCGCTGGTGCTGCTGATGGAAATCCCCGGCTACCAGCCGGAGGAGACTGGCGATGCCTGGCTGGTCACCGCCGGCGCCGGCGAGAACTGGAACGCGCTGGTCAACCGCACCATCGCCGACGGCATGCCCGGCCTGGAAAACCTGGCGCTGATCCCCGGCACCGCGGGCGCGGCGCCGATCCAGAATATCGGCGCCTACGGGGTGGAGCTGCGCGAGCGCTTCGAAGGCGTGCGCGCCTATGACCGCCACACCGGCGCATTCGTGTGGCTGGACCTGCGGGCCTGCGGCTTCGGCTACCGCGACAGCCTGTTCAAGCACGCCGGCGCCGGCCGCTACATCATCACGGCGGTGACGCTGAGCCTGCCCAAGGCGTGGCAACCGGTGCTGTCGTACGGAGAGCTGGCGCGCGAACTCGATGGCCGGGCTGCGCCCGATGCGGCCACGATTCGCGACGCCGTGGTCGCGATCCGTTCGCGCAAGCTGCCCGACCCGGCACAGCTGGGCAATGCGGGCAGCTTCTTCAAGAATCCGCTGGTCAGCGCGGCGCAGCGCGACGCGCTGCTGCAGGCCAACCCGGACCTGGTCAGTTATGCGCAGCCGGACGGCTCGTACAAGCTGGCAGCCGGCTGGCTGATCGACCGCTGCGGCTTCAAGGGCATGACCGATGGCCCGGTGGGCGTCTACGGCAAGCAGGCGCTGGTGCTGGTGCACCACGGCGGCGGCACCGGCGCGATGCTGCTGGCACTGGCCAACCGCATCGCCGATGCGGTGCAGGCGCGCTTTGGCGTGCGCATCGAACCGGAGCCGGTAGTGCTGTAAAGCAGGTGGGCCAGGACCGGCCCGCCGCGCCGGTCACGCGAAGTGGCAGACGTAGTCCAGCGTTTCCTGCACCTCGATATCGAAGCTGCTGTTGCCCGGCACGCTGAACTGCTGGCCCGCGCCATAGGTCTGCCAGTCTTCCGAACCGGCCAGGCGCACGCGGCAGGTGCCGGCGTTGATTTCCATGATCTCGGGCGCGCCGGTGTTGAAGGTCAGCGCGGCCGGGAAGATCACGCCCAGCGTCTTGCGGGTGCCGTCCGGGAACAGCACGGTGTGGCTGACGCACTTGCCGTCAAAGTACAGGTTGGCTTTCTTGACGACCGACACGTTGTCGAACTGGCTCACTTCCATCTCCTTGGGTTTCTGTACGAAAGACGTAAAAAGAGGGGCCATCGCGGCCCCTCCCTGTTCACCCCGCGCCGCGCTGGTTCAGTAGCGGCCGCAGAGCAGGTATTCCATCAGCGCCTTCTGCACGTGCAGGCGGTTCTCGGCCTCTTCCCAGACCACGCTCTTGGGACCGTCGATCACGGCGGCCTCGACTTCCTCGCCGCGGTGCGCCGGCAGGCAGTGCATGAAGAGCGCGTCGGGCGCGGCGCGGTCCATCATCGGGGTCGTGACCATCCAGTCCTTGAAGGCGCGCTTGCGGGCGTCGTTCTCGGCCTCGAAGCCCATGCTGGTCCAGACATCGGTGGTGACCAGGCTGGCGCCCTGGCAGGCCGTTAGCGGATCGTCGAAGACCTTGACCAGGCCGGCTGCCGACGCCGGCACCATCGCCGGATCAAGCTGGTAGCCCGGCGGCGCCGAGAAATGGAAGGTGAAGCCGAGCCGCTCGGCGGCCTGGATCCAGGTGTAGGCCATGTTGTTGGCATCGCCGATCCACGCCACGGTCTTGCCGCGGATACTGCCGCGCTGCTCGATGTAGGTGAAGACGTCGGCCAGCACCTGGCACGGGTGGTATTCGTTGGTCAGGCCGTTGATCACCGGCACGCGCGAATGCGCGGCAAAGCGCTCGATGATGTCCTGGCCGAAGGTACGGATCATGATGATGTCGACCATGCGCGAGATCACCTGCGCCGCATCCTCGATCGGCTCGCCGCGGCCCAGCTGCGAGTCGCGCGTGTTCAGGAACACCGCGTGGCCGCCCAGCTGGTGGATGCCGGCTTCGAACGACAGGCGCGTACGCGTGGAATTCTTCTCGAAGATCATGGCCAGCGTGCGGTCGTGCAGCGGGTGCCAGGTCTCGTAGTTCTTGAACTTGGCCTTCAGGATCCGCGCGCGATCCAGCAGGTACTCATACTCGTCGGGAGTGAAGTCGCTGAACTGGAGGTAATGCTTGATCGGGGTTGAGCTCATAAAACAAAGAAGGCGGCTCGGTGGGGACGCGCCGTCACGAAGTGTTCATGACTCAAGCGCGCCGCGGAGCCGCCTTTCGCGTCGCATACGCAATTTAACTGCAAGAATCATAAGGGATTATTTCTGCTTTGGCGAGTCCGGGACAACCCGGCACGGACTTGCGCCCTGCACTTGCCCGGGCCCGCTGACAGGTTCCCGACAGGATTTCGCCCTTATGCGCAACTCTTATATAAGATATAATACCCGCTGATTCACGCGGGGCCCGGCATACCCATGCCGCTGCCCGCCGCCGGCATCAAAAGTGCCCCCGCAAGACACCGACGCCCCGCCTTCCGGCTGGAACCAGCGCGAACCAAACGCGCCCCGGCCGCGCCAAACGGGCGCCCGTCCAGCGGGTTTACCGTCGAGTCGTCCGCCTCACCCGCAGTGTCCAGCCTCATGAACCCCAACGTTCGCGAATTCTTTATCCAAGGCATTACCAAGGAAGGCAAGACCTTCCGTCCGAGCGACTGGGCCGAACGGCTGTGCGGCGTGATGGCGCAGTTCCGCCCCGAGGGCGACAGCGGCGACCCGCGCCTGACCTACTCCCCCTACGTGCGGCCGATCTTCGCCGGCAATGTCAAATGCGTGGTGGTGGACGTGCGGCTGCGCGACATTGAACCCAAGGCGCTGGATTTCGTGCTTAACTTTGCGCGCGACAACAACCTGCAGCTGGTTGAAGCCTGTTCGCTGGAATAAGCGTGCCGGCCTGGCGCCGGAAAGCAAAAAAGCTCGTCGGATGACGAGCTTTTTTGTTGGCGGATGCCTGGGCACCCTCCTCTGCTGGACCGCCGGGGCGGCCCGGGCAGCGATCAGGCAGCCATCGACTTGATGGCGGCCGACAGGCGCGACTTGTGACGTGCAGCCTTGTTCTTGTGCACGATCTTCTTGTCGGCAATGCTGTCGATCACGGCTTGCGAGTTCTTGAAGATCTCGGCGGCAGCGGCCTTGTCGCCAGCGTCGATGGCCTTGCGGACGGCCTTGACGGCGGTGCGCAGACGCGAACGCAGGCTGGAGTTGTGAGCGTTCTGGGCAACGGCCTGGCGGGCGCGCTTGCGAGCTTGTGCGGAATTTGCCATGTAAAAATATCCTGAATTCAGATGCGTGCCGCGGGGGACACAACAATTAAGTCATATCGAGCGACCCGGGATGCACTGACACACGAATCCGGAACGCAACTGTCCTTGTGAATCGGCAATTATACACAGATGCCGGCGCACAAAGCAACACGGCGGACACTTTGCCAGCTCAGGCCCGGGCGGGCGCCGGGCCGGTCCGTATAATAAGCGCCACATTGTGCCGGGGCACGTGGCGCGCCGGCAACTTTATCGCCCGGACCGCGTCTCAGTGGCGTCCCCGGCATGCGGTGCGCCCGCACCGATCCACCGTCCCGCACCGACCCGCACCTTGAACCTGCTCAAAGCGCTCGCCACCATCAGCAGCCTGACGATGCTCTCGCGCATCACCGGCCTCGTGCGCGAGATCCTGATCGCCCGCGCCTTCGGCGCGTCGGAGATGACCGACGCGTTCAATGTGGCCTTCCGCATTCCCAACCTGCTGCGCCGCATTTTCGGCGAAGGCGCGTTCTCGCAGGCCTTCGTGCCGATCCTGGGCGAATACCACACCAAGCGCGGCGACGAGCCGACCAAGACACTGATCGACGCCGTCGCCACGGTCATGACCTGGGTGCTGATGGGCGTGTCCCTGCTTGGCGTGATCGGGGCACCGCTGGTGATGACCGCGGTCGCCACCGGCTTCCGCGGGCAAAGCGAGACCTATACCGCGGCCGTGTTCATGACGCGGGTGATGTTCCCGTATATCGGCCTGATCTCGCTGGTGGCGCTGGCGTCCGGCATCCTCAATACCTGGCGCAAGTTCGCGGTGCCGGCCTTCACGCCGGTGCTGCTCAACCTGTGCCTGATCATCGCGGCCCTGTTCGTCGGCCCGCACATGGACCAGCCGATCTACGCGCAGGCGTGGGGCGTGCTGGTCGGCGGCGTGCTGCAGCTGGCGATCCAGGTGCCGGCGCTGCGGCGCCTGGGCGTGATGCCGCGGCTGAGCTTCAACCTGCGCGCGGCGTGGTCCGATCCCGGCGTGCGCCGCATCCTGCGGCAGATGGGGCCGGCGCTGCTGGCCGTGTCGGTGGCGCAGATCAGCCAGATCATCAATACCAATATCGCCTCGCGGCTGGCCGCGGGCAGCGTCTCTTACCTGACCTATGCCGACCGGCTGATGGAATTCCCGACCGCGCTGCTGGGCGTGGCGCTGGGGACCATCCTGCTGCCGAGCCTGTCCAAGGCCAACGCCTCGGGCGACCATGCCGAGTACTCGAGCCTGCTCGACTGGGGCCTGCGCCTGACCTTCCTGCTGGCGGTGCCCTGCGCGGTGGGGCTGTTCGTGTTCGGCGCGCCGCTGACCGCCGTGCTGTTCAACTATGGCAAGTTCGACGCCCACGCGGTCGAGATGACGCGCCAGGCGCTGGTCTCGTACGGCGTCGGCCTGATGGGGCTGATTTCGATCAAGATCCTGGCGCCCGGCTTCTATGCGCGCCAGGATATCCGCACGCCGGTGAAGATCGCACTGCTGGTGCTGGTGATCACGCAGGCCTGCAACTATGCGTTCGTGCCGTGGATCGGCCATGCCGGGCTGGCGCTGTCGATCAGCGCCGGCGCCACCATCAACGCGCTGCTGCTGTTCTTCGGCCTGCGCCGGCGCGGCCTGTACCGGCCGGCGCCGGGCTGGTGGCTGTTCCTGGCGCAGCTGTGCGCCTCGGTGCTGCTGCTGTCCGGCATGCTGCTCTGGTTCGCGCGCAACTTCGACTGGATCGGGCTGGGCGCGACGCCGCTGCTGCGCATCGCGCTGCTGGCTTCGTGCCTGGTACTTGCAGCGGTGGTCTACTTCGGTACACTGTGGCTCATGGGACTGCGCTACTCTGCCTTCAGGCGCCGCGCCGGCTGATGGGCCAGCGAATCTGCCAACGCATGGGCCACCTAACGAGCCGGCAATGGTGACCCACGCTGCGCGCGGTGCCGGCGGCTGCACCGGGAAACCGACATGACATCCACCAAAGTCCTGGATTATTTCGCCAGCCTCGTGGCTGACGAAAACGGCATCCCGCTGACCGAAACCGCGCTGTCCATCGCGCAGGACGCCTACCCCGACCTGGACCTGCAGTCCGAGCTTGCGGCGCTGGACGTGCTGGCGCTGCGCCTGAAGCGCCGGATCGCCGAAGGCACCCCCGCGATCCAGCGGCTGCGCCTGCTGAACCATTTCTTCTATCGCGACCTGGGTTTCGGCCCGAACGCGAACGACTACTACGACCCCGACAACTCCTACCTGAACGTGGTGCTGCGCCAGCGGCGCGGCATCCCGATCTCGCTTGCGGTGCTGTTCATGGAGCTGGGCCAGCAGATCGGCCTGCCGCTCAAGGGCGTGTCGTTCCCCAACCATTTCCTGCTGCGCATGACGATTCCTGCCGGCGAGGTGATCCTGGACCCGCTCACCGGTGAGACCCTGTCGAAGGAACGGCTGCAGGAAATGCTGGACCCGTACCTGGAGCGCGAAGGCATCAGCGATGCCAGCCAGGTGCCGCTGGGCCTGTTCCTGCGCGCGGCCAGCCACCGCGAGATCGTCGCACGCATGCTGCGCAACCTGAAGGCGATCTACCTGCAGGAGTCGCGCTGGCAGAGGCTGCTGGCGGTGCAGAACCGGCTGGTGATCCTGCTGCCGGGTTCGATCGAGGAAGTGCGCGACCGGGGGCTGGCGTACGCCAACCTGGAGTGCTTCCGCCCCGCGCTGGCCGACCTGGAAGCCTATGTGCTCGCCCGGCCCGATGCGGCCGATATCGGCCAGATCCGCGAGCGCATGCCGGCGCTGCGGATGATGAGCCGCAGCCTCAACTAAGAACCCGCTTCATAGTGAAAAAAGGGCGCGAAGGCTGCGCGGCCCCTCACTTGCTCAGCGCTCCACGCGCGTGGGCCGGCGGCGGTTGCCGCGCACCAGCTTCCACAGCCCGCCCAGAACCAGCGGCACCACGGCCGCGCCAATGCCGGCCAGCACGATCAGGTTCAGGTACTGGCGGATGAACGGCAGGTTGCCGAAGAAGTAGCCGGCAAAGACCAGGCCGACCACCCAGGCCACGGCGCCGACCACGTTGAACATCTGGAAGCGCGCAAAGGTCATCTGCGACACGCCCGCCACGAACGGGGCGAAGGTGCGCACGATCGGCACGAAGCGCGCCATCACCAGCGTCTTGCCGCCGTGCCGCTCATAGAAGTCATGGGTGCGGCGCAGCGCATCCTGGTCCAGGAAGCGCCACTGATGGTCGAACACCTTGGGCCCGATCCAGCTGCCCACCAGGTAGTTGACGGTATTGCCGGAAATCGCCGCCACCAGCAGCAGGCCGATCAGTGCCCACTCGTTCATGGCGCCGGTTGCGCAGAAGGCGCCCGCGATAAACAGCAGCGAGTCGCCCGGCAGGAACGGCAGGACCACCAGACCGGTTTCGGCAAAGACGATCAGGAACAGGATGGCATAGACCCAGTGGCCGTACTGGTCGATGACCGTGCCGAGGTATTTGTCGACATGCACCAGCATGTCGATGAGCTGCAAAGCGAGATCCAAGTCGTTCCCCGTTGATGGTTTGGTTGACTGCGTTCTGTCCGATGCGGCCTGGGCCGCCTTGGCCTGAATCATACAAGAGCCGCCGCGCCAATCCGTCACCTGCGGCGCCTTTGCGCGTCCGACTCCGTGCGGGCGTCCACGTATAATCGCCGGATGCCTGCCTCCGCCTCCAGCACCGCCCTGCGCACCACCCAGCAGCCGCGCCCGATCCGGCCGCTGCCGGACCAGCTCATCAGCCAGATCGCCGCCGGCGAAGTGGTGGAACGACCGGCCTCGGTGGTCAAGGAGTTGCTGGAAAACGCGCTCGACGCCGGCGCCACGCAGCTCGGCATCCGGCTGGAAGAAGGCGGCGTGCGGCGCATCGTCATCACGGACAACGGCTGCGGCATCCCTGCGGCAGAGTTGCCGGTCGCGCTGATGCGCCACGCCACCAGCAAGATTGCGTCGCTCGACGAACTGGAATCAGTGCTGACGCTGGGCTTCCGCGGCGAGGCCCTGGCCTCGATCGCCTCGGTGTCCCAGCTGGCCCTGACCAGCCGCACCGCGGCCGATGCCCATGCCACCCAGGTCAGCGCCGATACCGGCACGGTGCAGCCTGCCTCGGGCGGGGTCGGCACCACCGTCGACGTGCAGCACCTCTACTTCAACACGCCAGCGCGCCGAAAGTTCCTCAAATCGGAGCAAACCGAGCTGGGGCACTGCCTGGAGATGGTACGGCGCACGGCGCTGGCGCGGCCCGACGTAACCATCTCGGTCCACCACAACGGCAAGCCGCTGGAGCACTGGAATGCCGGCGACGTCGCCACCCGTACCGCGCAGGTGCTGGGCAATGACTTTGCCCGCGCCCGCCTGCCACTGGACGAAGAGGCCGACACGCTGCACCTGTATGGCTTTGCCGGGCTGCCCACCGCCTCGCGCGGGCGGCCGGACCAGCAGTACTTCTTTGTCAACGGCCGCTTCGTGCGCGACAAGCTGCTCAATCACGCGGTGCGCAGCGCCTACCAGGACGTGCTGCACGGCGACCGCTTCCCGTCCTATGTGCTGTGCCTGGACCTGCCGCCGGAGATGGTCGACGTCAACGTGCACCCGTCGAAGATCGAAGTGCGCTTCCGTGAATCGCGCGCCGTGCACCAGTTCGTCTACCACGCGGTGCAGCGTTGCCTGGCGCGGCAGGCCGGCGGGAACGGCGACAGCCTGCATACCGATGCCGACGGCGAGATCACCCTGCCGTCTGGCGGCGCGACACCGGCGGGCGGCGCACGGCCGGGCTTTGGCGGCGGCAGTGGTGGCGGCGGCCAGTGGATCAATTATTCCGCGGCACGCCAGACCGAACTCGGCATCGCCCAGCCACGCCAGGCCTACCTGGGCATGGTGCGCGATGCCGCCGCACCGGCAGCGCGGCCGTATGGCGCCATGCCCGGCACCCCGGCGCAAGCGCCGGCCTGGCTGGCCGACGCGCAGGCGGCACGCGCCGACGACCCGCCCGGCCTGCTGGACCGCCTGCCGCCGGCCGCGCGCGCCGGCTTTGCCGATCCTGCCGACGCCCCCGACGACCACCCGCTCGGCTACGCCATCGCCCAGCTGCATGGCATCTATGTGCTGGCGCAGAACGCGCGCGGGCTGGTGCTGGTGGATATGCATGCCGCGCACGAACGCATCCTGTATGAGCAGATCAAGGCCGGCCTGGACGCGCGCGACCTCGCGGTGCAGCCGCTGCTGATCCCGGTCACGCTGCCCGGCAGCCCGGTCGAGATCGGCGTGGCCGAAGAACACCAGGAGACACTGACGCTGCTGGGCTTCGATATCGCCCCGGTGTCGCCCACCACTCTCGCGGTGCGAGCGGTGCCGGCGCTGCTGCAGCAGGCCGATGCCGAAGCGCTGGCGCGCGATGTGTTGCGCGACCTGCATGCCTACGGCGGCTCGCGCGTGCTGGCCGAGCGCCGCAACGAACTGCTGGCCACCCTCGCCTGCCACAGCGCGGTGCGCGCCAACCGCAAGCTCACGCTCGAGGAAATGAACGCGCTCTTGCGCCAGATGGAGCAGACCGAGCGCGCCGACCAGTGCAACCACGGCCGCCCGACCTGGGTGCAACTGACCGTGACCGAGCTGGACCGGCTGTTCCTGCGCGGGCAATAAGCCGCTCGCCCCACGATTCATCCAAGGCTTTCGATGTCCGCCGTACCCCACGATTCCGCCACGCATCCGCCCGTGGTCTGCCTGCTCGGCCCCACCGCCTCGGGCAAGACCGCGTCCGCGCTGGCGCTGGCGGCCGACGCGCCGGTGGAGATCATCAGCCTGGATTCGGCGCTGGTGTACCGCGAGATGGATATCGGCACCGCCAAGCCCACGCGCGAAGAACTTGCAGCCGCGCCGCACCACCTGATCGACATCATCGACCCGGCCGACAGCTACTCCGCGGCGCAGTTCGTCACCGATGCCGAACGGCTGATCGCACAGATCCGCGCGCGCGGCCATGTGCCGCTGATCGTCGGCGGCACCATGCTCTACTACAAGGCACTGACGCAGGGGCTCAATGACCTGCCCCAGGCCGATGCCGCGCTGCGCGCGGAGCTGGACCAGCTTGCCGCCGAGCGCGGCTGGCCGGCGCTGCATGCGATGCTGGCCGAGGTCGACCCGGTCACCGCGGCGCGGCTCGCGCCCAATGACGCGCAGCGCATCCAGCGCGCGCTGGAGATCCACCGCCTGTCCGGCCAGCCGATGTCAGCACTGCTGGCACGCCAGGCCGAGGGGCGCACCTTTGCCGGCGCGGCAGACCAGCGCTTCCGCGTGATTGCGCTGGAGCCATCGGACCGCCTGGCGCTGCACGCGCGCATCGCTCAGCGTTATGACGCGATGCTGGCCAACGGCTTTATCGAGGAAGTCGAGCGGCTGCGCCGGCGCGGCGACCTGCATCCGGGCTTGCCGTCGATCCGCTGCGTCGGCTACCGGCAGGTATGGGAGTACCTGGACGGCGACGCAGACTTTGCCACCATGCGCGAGCGCGGCATCGCCGCCACGCGCCAGCTGTGCAAGCGCCAGCTGACCTGGCTGCGCAGCACGCCCGAGCGGCTGGTGGTGGATTGCCTGGCGCCCGGGTATGTCGACCAGGTGCGCAAGCTGGCGGACTTCGGGCACTGACCCGGTTGCATGCAAGCTGGCATGGCAAGTGACGCACAGGCGATAATTCCGAATTCCTGTTTTCCGGAGAGCCGACCCAGCATGTCCAAGCCCGCCTTCACGCTCCGCCCCGCCACCGCCGCCGACAGCGAGACGCTGTTCAACCTGATCCTGGCGCTGGCCGAATACGAAAAGCTGACGCATATTGTCGAAGCCACGCCGCAGAAGATCCAGGATGCACTGTTCGGCGCCACGCCGCATGCCGAAGCGGTGCTGGTCGAAGTCGACACCGATGGCGGCCGGCAAGCCGTCGGCTTTGCCCTCTTCTTCCACAATTTCTCAACCTTCCTGGCCAGGCCCGGCCTGTACCTGGAAGACCTCTATGTCGATCCGGCCTGGCGCGGCCACGGCCTGGGCAAGGCGCTGCTCAAGCACCTCGCGGCGCTGGCGGTCGAGCGCGGCTGTGGCCGCTTCGAATGGTCGGTGCTGGACTGGAACCAGCCGTCGATCGACTTCTACCAGGCCATGGGTGCGGACGTGCTGCCCGACTGGCGCATCTGCCGCGTGACCGGCGAGGCGCTGGACAAGCTCGGCGCGAGGTAAGAACGGCAACCGGTCCGACGCCGCTGTTATACACTTGATAGCAAGCCGCCATACAATAACGACACCGACTGTCTTTTTTTCCGGGCCGCCAACGCCAACCGCCATGCCACAAACCAAAGCCGACCTGCCCGCCACCGACGGTATCAATGAGACCGACACGGACAGCGCGCGCGGCGCGTCGGTCGAGGCAATCGCCGACCGCATCCTGACCGCGATCTGGGAGCACCGGCTGCCGCCGGGTACCAAGCTGGTCGAGGAAAAGCTGGGCGGCGTGTTCGGCGTGAGCCGCACCAAGGTACGGCTGGCCTTTGCCAAGCTGGCGCATGAAGGCGTGCTGACGGTCCATCCCAACCGCGGCACCTTCGTCTCCAGCCCGAGCGTGGCCGAAGCGCGCCAGGTGCTGCATTCACGCCACCTGCTGGAACCCGCGCTGGTGCGCGACCTGGCCGGCGCCATTGGCGCGCCGGGGGTGCGCGCGCTGCGCGAAACCACGCGCCAGGAAGCGCAGGCGCGCGACAGCAACGACCGCCGCGCCATCATCCGGCTGTCGGGCGAGTTCCACTGCAAGCTGGCGGAAATGACCGGCAACCAGTACCTGGGCAAGTACATGCGCGAGCTGTGCTCGCTGACCTGCCTGATCATCGCGCTCTATGACGCACCGGGCGTGCCGTCCTGCCCGCACCATGAACACGACGACATCGTCGATGCACTGGAAGCCGGCGACGGCGAGCGCGCCGCGCGGCTGATGTCCGAGCACCTCGGCCATGTCGAGAGCACGCTGCGGCTGCAGGCGCCGGCCGAGGAAAAGGTCGATCTCGAAGCGGTGTTCGCCGCGGTCTGAGCCGCGGCGTCATCGGCGGCGAAGTGGCTTAGCGGTGCTCGATGCGCGCTGCCAGCGCCGCGGGCAAACCCAGCGTGGGCTTGGCATCCGGGCGGCAGAACGTGCCCGCGGTGGCCTTGCGCGGCTGCAGCGCGACCAGCGCCTCGGCCTGCTTGACGGCGGCGGCCATCTGGTCGACCACCGGCACCGGAATGCGGTCGCGCACGCGCGCGGCCAGGCCGGCCAGCGGCGCGCCGGCCAGGATCACCACATCGGCTTCATCCTCCGCCACGGCGCGGTTGGCCAGTTCCACCAGCACGGCTTCCTTCTCTTCCTGGACGTCCGACACCGAGGCAAAGCTGCCGTCCAGCATGCGGATGCCGGCCAGCCGGCTGCGCAGGCCATGCATGTCCACGCACTCCTCATACCAGGGCCCCAGCGCCCGCGCAAAGGTCACGATGGCAAAGCGCCGGCCCAGCATGCAGGCCGACAGCATCGCCGCCTCGGCCATGCCCACCACCGGCAGGTCGAACAGTTCGCGCGCGCCCATCAGGCCGGGGTCGCCGAAGGCCGCGATGATGGCCGCGTCGAACTGGCCATGGTGCTCGGCCAGCATCTCCAGCGCGATGGCGCCGCCGATCTGCGCCTCGGCGCGCGTGGCGATATAGGGCACGCCGCGGCTGGCGGTCAGCGGCACCAGCTCGGTGCCGGGGGCCGCGGCCTCGGTGGCCGCCGCCATCAGCCGCGCGGTGATGCCTTCGCTGGTATTGGGATTCAGGACAAGGATTCGCATGACGGTTATCCGGCAGGGTTGAGCAGCGGCGCCAGCACGCTTTCGGCCAGCCTGGCCGCGGCCAGCACGTTGCGGTCGGCACCGCGCGGGCCGGCGATCTGCAGGCCCGCCGGCAGCCCGTCGCGGCCATGGCCGCAGGGCACCGAAATGGCCGGCGCCAGCGCATGATTGAAGAAGGGCGTGAACACCGCATGGGCGCGCGGCTCCACCGCCACGCCGCCGATCCGCTCCGGCCCGAGCCGGTCGTTGCGCCACGCCACGCACGGGGTGGTCGGGCACAGCAGCAGGTCATAGCGGGTAAAGAACCCGGCCACGGCCAGCGCGATCTGGTGGCTGGCTTCGCGCGCGCGCGCCACGTCGGCGCCGCTCCAGGCCAGCCCGCGCTCGATCTGGCGCGCCACGTCGGGATCGAACAGCTCCGGGTCGCGGCGCCAGGCCTCGCCGTAGAGATTGGCCAGGCCGACATGCTGCAGCGGCATCAGCGCGGCCTCGTCGGCGCCCTTTGGCCAGGCCGGGTCGGCACGCTCGATGGTCAGGCCCGCGGCCTGCAGCCGGGCCACGGCCTGCTCGAAGGCCTGCGCGACATCGTCGTCGACCGGCGTGTCCAGGCCCAGGCGCGGGCTGACCGCGATCTTCAGCGTATGCAGCGGGCGCGCGGCGCCAAGCGAGAAGCCCAGCGTATCGGGATCGCGCGGATCGGCGCCGGCCAACGCCTCGAACATCAGCTCGGCATCGGCCACCGTGCGCGTGATCGGCGCAATCACCTGGATGCCGTTGAAGGCATGGGGAAAGCCGACCGAATCGGGAATCGCGCCGTAGGAAGGCTTGAAGCCGACCACGCCGGCATGCGCGGGCGGGCGCCGGCTGGAACCGCCGCCGTCGGTGCCCAGCGCCAGCGGCGCCATGCCGGCCGCCACCGCCACCGCGCAGCCGCCAGACGAGCCGCCCGCGGTCAGCGTGGCATCGAGCGGATGGCGCGTCAGCCCGTAGACCTTGTTGGTGGTCAGGCCCTTGCAGGCGAACTCCGAGGTATTGCCCATGCCGAGCACGATCGCGCCGGCCTGGCGCAGGCGCTCGACCGCGATCGCGTCGGCGGGCGCAATGAAGTCGCGATACAGCTGCGAACCCTGCGTGACGCGGCGGCCCTGGCTCCAGATCACGTCCTTGACGATCACCGGCACGCCCGCCAGCAGCGGGCGCTCGCCCTGCGCCAGGCGCGCGCGCAGCTGCGCCAGGTCGGCATCGACCAGCTCCTGGCGCTGCTCGAACACGGCGTTGAGCTGGTCATTGCGCGCCGCGATGCGAGCCTGGAAGGCGGCGACCACCTCGGCG
This sequence comes from Cupriavidus sp. FW305-26, assembly GCF_058787975.1. NCBI lineage: Bacteria > Pseudomonadati > Pseudomonadota > Betaproteobacteria > Burkholderiales > Burkholderiaceae > Cupriavidus > Cupriavidus sp. FW305-26. The sequence continues at coordinate 3,304 of NZ_JBYTAH010000079.1, read as the reverse complement.
GGATCGAGGCGGCCCCCGGCGCCCCGGGCCCC
>NZ_JBYTAH010000079.1:0-3262 GCF_058787975.1 Cupriavidus sp. FW305-26 | reverse complement strand
GACGCGGGCCGCGATAGTGGTGGCGTCCAGGCGGTTGGTCAGTTCCATGTCAGTCGTTTCAGTCAAAGCATTGGCAAGGCTGCCGTCACAGGCTGCCGCCCGAGGTGCGATAGCGCGGCCTGGCCATCTCCGGCAGGCCGCACGGCAGGAACTGGCCGTGGCCGGCCTCGGCCAGCACCTCGCCCTCATGCGCCACCACCTTGCCGCGCACCAGCGTGGTCACCGGCCAGCCGGTCACGCGCAGGCCTTCATACGGGGTGTAGTCGACAGCATGATGCAGGTCGGCGTTGCGGATCGTCACTTCACGCTGCGGATCCCAGATCGCCAGGTCGGCATCGGCGCCGATGGCAATGGTGCCCTTGCGCGGATGCAGGCCGTAGAGCTTGGCGGGGTTGGTCGAGGTCAGCGCGACGAACTGGTTGACCGAGATGCGGCCGCCCACCACGCCAGCCGAGAACAGCAGCGGCAGCCGCGTTTCCAGGCCGGGGATGCCGTTGGGGATGTACTGGAACGGGACTTCCTTGCCGCCAGGCTTCTTGCCCTGCGCGTCTTCGTAGCGGAACGGTGCATGGTCGGACGAGAAGATGGTGAAGAGGCCGTCGGCCAGGCCGTCCCAGATCACTTCCTGATTGCTGCGGTCGCGCGGCGGCGGGCTGCACACGCACTTGGCGCCGTGGTAGCCGGGCTGGCCGAGGTCTTCGGCAGTCAGGAACAGGTACTGCGGGCAGGTCTCGGCAAAGATCTTCATACCGCGGTTGCGCGCCCAGCGGATCTGCTCCACCGCTTCCTTGCCCGATACATGGACGATCAGGATCGGCACGTCGACCAGCTCCGAGAACGTGATGGCGCGGTGCGTGGCCTCGCGCTCGATCGCCATCGGCCGGGCCAGCGCGTGAAACTTCGGCGCGGTGTTGCCCGCCGCTTCCAGCTTCTCGGTCAGCCAGGCGATGCAGTCCGAATTCTCGGCGTGCACCATCACCAGCGCGCCCTCCTGGCGCGCCACCGACAGCACCTCAAGGATCTCGCGGTCGTTCAGCTTGAGGTCGTCGTAGGTCATGTAGACCTTGAACGACGAATAGCCCTCGCGGATCAGCCCCGGCAGTTCGTCCTGCAGCACCGCCTCGGTAGGATCGGCCACGATCAGGTGGAAGGCGTAGTCGACCACAGCCTTGCCATCGGCGCGCTGATGGTAGTCGTTCACCGCGGCGCGCAGCGAATGGCCCTTCTCCTGCGCGGCGAACGGGATCACGGTAGTGGTTCCGCCGCATGCCGCCGACACCGAGCCGGTGCGGAAGTCGTCAGCCATCCTGAGGCCGTCCGGCATCGGCTGGTCCAGGTGGCAGTGCGCATCGACGCCGCCCGGCAAGACCAGCTTGCCGCTGGCGTCGATGGTCTGCGCGGCCTCGCCCAGGTCGTGGCCGAGCTGTACGATGCGCCCGCCGGCGATGCCGATATCGCACTGCATGGTGTCGCTGGCGGTCACGACGGTGCCGTTGCGGATGATCAGGTCGAACTGTTTCACGATACTGCTCACGAGAAGATTGTTACTGCCGCTCACTGTGGTCCGCATTCAGCGGTCCGCGTCGGACAGGTGCATGCGATTGGTTTCCCGCGCGGCCGCCGCGGCGATTGCGATCAGCGCGCACACCGCCGCCAGGTACAGCGCAACGGGCGCGGTGCTGCCGAAGCGGTCGAGCAGGCCCACCGCGATCAGCGGGGCCAGCGCGCCGCCGAACACACCGGCGAACTGGAAGCCGAGCGAGGCACCGGTCACGCGCACCCGGGTGGCGAACAGCTCCGGCAGGAACGACGCCAGCGGCGAGAACATGAACGACACCAGCACCATGCCGACGAACGAGGCCAGCATGATCAAAGCCGGGCTGCCGGTCTTGACCAGCGTGAAGAAGACAAAGGCCCACACCGCACCGCCGATGCCGCCGATCATCAGCACCGGGCGGCGCCCGATGCGGTCGGCCAGGTAACCGGCCACCGGGATGAACAGGATCTGCGCCACCGCACCCAGCAGCACGGCATTGAGCGCGATGCTCTTGGGCAGGCCCAGCTTGGTCGGCACGAAGTACAGCAGGAACAGCGTGAACACGTAGAAGGCGATATCGCCGCCCAGCCGCGCGCCGAAGGCGATCAGCAGCTGCTTCTTGTAGTTGCGCAGCACTTCCATGATCGGCGCGCGCGCTTCGGCGTGGGATTCCTCCAGCTTCTCGAACATGCCGGATTCACGCACGTTGGAGCGGATGTAGAGCCCAACGCCCACCAGCAGCGCCGACAGCAGGAACGGCACGCGCCAGCCCCAGCTCAGGAAGGCTTCTTCCGAGACCTGCCAGGTCACCAGCGCGAATACGCCGTTGGCAAGCAGCAGGCCGATCGGCGCGGCGAGCTGCACCAGGCTGCCGAGGATGCCGCGCCTTTTCCCTTCAGGGTCGAGCTCGTTGACCATGATCGCCGCCCCGCCCCATTCGCCGCCCAGCGCCAGGCCCTGCACCACGCGCAGCAGCACCAGCAGCACCGGCGCCAGCGCGCCCGCGGCGGCATAGGTCGGCAGCAGGCCGATACCGAAGGTGGCCAGGCCCATCATCAGCAGCGTAATGATCAGGATGGACTTGCGCCCCATCTTGTCGCCGAAGTGGCCGAAGATCGCCGCGCCCAGCGGCCGCGCCACGAAGGCAACGCCGTAGCTGGCAAAGGACAGCAGCGTCGCGGTCAGCGGGTCGCTCTGCGGGAAGAACAGCTTGGGGAAGACCAGCGCGGCGGCCGATCCGTAGATGAAGTGGTCGTAGAACTCGAGCGTGGTGCCGGCGAGGCTGGCCCCCGCGACGCGCGCGACGGACTGCTTCTGGGCCGACGCGCCTTTTGCCGCTGCGTCGATGCTGACTGCTTGCATGGTGGATCCTCCAATGGTCCTGGCCTGCCCCCAGCGCCGCCGGTGGTTGCCGGCATCGCGCGGAGGCGTTGTCTCCGGACGCGGCATACGTGTGCCGCGTCTTTGCTCAGTACATTAGGCGATAAACCGCCATACAATCAAGCAAAATATTGTTTATCAGACTTGGTGCAGATGCATGCTGGATTTTGGTGCGATGCACGAAAACGGGACTCGGGCAGCGCAGGGCACAAAGCCGGTGTGAGCCTTTGGGTAAACCCTTATGAGCCGTACGCAGGACGAAAAAAAAGGTTCTTCACCGATTTCCGGGGAAGGCCGCCCGGATCTTCAAGAAGAAGTAGTGGTCATCACGGAAGCCATAGGCCA
>NZ_JBYTAH010000078.1:0-29299 GCF_058787975.1 Cupriavidus sp. FW305-26 | reverse complement strand
CGGGGCTGGCCGGCTCGATCAAGGCGCTGGTGCTGGGCTTCGAGACGCTGACCGACGTGCACTGGTCGATGTCCGGCTCGGTCATCCTGATGACACTGGTCGGCGGCCTGGGCACATTGTCGGGCCCGATTGTCGGTGCCTTCGTGGTGGTCGCGCTGGAGAACAAGCTGGGCGACATCGGCAACTTCCTGGCGTCGGTCACCGGCATCTCCTGGTTCGGCACGCTGGGCGAGTCGGTGACGATGGTGACCGGCGTGATCTTCGTGATCTGCGTGCTGACTTTCCGCCGTGGCATCATGGGCGAGCTGCTGGCGCGCTTCGGGGGCCACTCGGGCAAGCGGGAGTAACCCGGCAGGAGTGACCGCGGGTCGACATGCCCGATTCTGGGGCTAGGGTTTTTTCTAGCTTGTCCTCGATGCACCGCTTCGTTACATTCCATATACGGTTTTCGCAGGTTAAATGGAGGCGGAAGCGAGGAGACGACAGGCGCGCACCCGGTGTCGGGTAGCAGCGTTATAAATAAAGGGCGTTGCCGGGTGATCCTCGGCAACGCTTTTTTCATTTGGGCCTCCCAATCGCTGCTGTGGCGCTTTCGCCCCATCATGGGGCATCCAGGCTGCACCGGCATCACCTGGCTACCCTCCACATGCGACAATGCGGGCGCTCTCATTGCCCGCCATGCCTGCCGCACCTGATTCCCCCGACTCCCCAGCCGTTCCGGATCATCCCGACGCGCCCGCGCCGCAGGGTTTGGTACGCCTCGGACTGGGCGCCGACGCAGCCACGCTGGAAGCCTGGCTGGCTACGGTGCAGCCACTGCCGGTGCCCGCCGCGCGCGCGCGCCGGCTGATGCTGGACGAGCTGCTGGCCCAGTCCGGTCGCGGCATCTGCCTGCTGGTGGATGATGCGCAGGCTCCGCACGATCTGCTGGCGTGCCTGCCGGTGGCGCTGCTCCCGAGCCTCGAGCTTGCCGGGCTGGCCGCTTGCGGCATGGAGTGGTGGGTACGGCCCGGCCTGGACGGCGGGGCCCGCCGCGCCTGCCTTGAGGCCTGTTGTGCCACGCTGGCCGACTGGGGCCGCGCGCACGGTATCCGTCACGCGCTGCTGGCGCCGGGGCTGGCGGCAGGGCAAGGCGGCGCGCCGCCGGGCTTCAGCCCGCATGGCAACGGCATGTGGCACCGCAGCCTGGTGCCTGCGGCCAAGGTGCTGGGCTGAACTGATACCGCCCGGCAGCGCGCCGGCCCGCCCGCACCGATCTCCTCCGATCCTATCCCTTTTCGCTTTCCTGCTTCCTGCAATGACGGAATTCGCATTCCTGGCGGTTGCCGCCTTTCTCGCCGGCCTGATTGACGCGGTCGCCGGCGGCGGCGGCCTGGTACAGATCCCGGCGATGTTCTCGGCCTATCCCAATGTCGCGCCGGCCACGCTGCTGGGCACCAACAAGATGGGCTCGATCGCGGGCACCGCCAACGCGGCGCTGCGCTACGGCCGCAGCGTGCGCATCTACTGGGGAGCGACCGCGCCCGCGGTGGTGGCGGCCCTTGTCTTCTCGATGGCCGGTGCCTGGGCGCTGACCAAGATTCCGGCCGAACCGCTGCGCAAGGCGTTGCCATTCGTGCTGGTGGTGTTGCTGGTCTACACCGTGGCCAAGAAGGACCTGGGTACGGAACACGCGCCGACGCTGTCGGGGTCGCGCGAGCGCGTCGCGGCGCTGCTGGCCGGTGCCGCCATCGGCTTCTATGACGGCGTGTTCGGCCCGGGTACCGGCAGCTTCCTGATGATCGCGTTCGTGCGGGTGTTCGGCTATGACTTCCTGCACGCGGCGGCCTCGACCAAGGTGGTCAACCTTGCCACCAACCTGGCGGCGCTGCTGTTGCTGGCCAGCAAGGGCCATATCTGGTGGCAACTGGGCCTGGTGATGGCAGTGGCCAACATCGCCGGCAGCCAGGTGGGCAGCAAGCTGGCCCTGCGCCACGGCAGCGCCTTCGTGCGCAAGGTGTTTATCGTGGTGGTGAGCGCGCTGATCCTGAAGACCGCCTGGGACGCGTTCCTGCGCTGACGGCGAAGCCGGGCGGCGCTCGCGATGCGGGTTAATCCTCCCTTTTCGCGCCAAGTCGCTGTGCTAGACTCGATCCGAATTCCCGACCGCACGGTCGGTGAATAGCCGGATCGCGCCGATCCGGGGGAGTGGTGCGGACGGGGAAACTGGGGAGCGGCCTTGCGTCGTTCCTGGCTGTAGCGCAGGTGCCGGCGATGTGCCTGTGTTGACCCGAGGGGTCGATCAAGGCCCACTGAACCGGATGGTATGCGCACCCGCTGGGCTGCGCCTCATCCAGTTCAGTGGACCAGGGCATCCGCCGGTGGACGCCGGACGGATGCCTTTCCGTTTCAGGAACCGAGGAGACAAGATGGATTTCAAGCGCGCCAGCCTGCTGGCAATCGCTGCGGCGAGCCTGGTTGCCGGTGCAGCCCAGGCACAGGTCAAGGTCGGGGTGACGGTGTCGGCCACGGGTCCGGCGGCATCGCTGGGTATTCCGGAGAAGAACACCTTCACGCTGATGCCCAAGGAAATCGCGGGCAAGAAGATCGAGTACATCGTGCTGGACGATGCCTCCGACACCACCACCGCGGTCAAGAACACCCGCAAGCTGATCAGCGAAGACAAGGTTGACGTGGTGGTGGGTTCCACCGTGACGCCGAACTCGCTGGCGATGGTGGACGTGGTGGCCGAGAACGATACGCCGATGATCACCATGGCCGCCTCGGCCCGCATCATCGAGCCGATGGATGCCAAGCGCGCCTGGGTCTTCAAGACGCCGCAGAATGACTCGCACATGGCGACCGCCATTGCCGAGCACATGACCAACAACAACGTGAAGACGGTGGCCTTCATCGGCTTCGCGGACGCCTATGGCGACAGCTGGGCGCAGGAGTTCGCCAAGGTGGCGGAGCTGCGCAAGATCAAGGTGGTCGCCAACGAGCGCTTTGCCCGTACCGATACCTCGGTCACCGGCCAGGTGCTGAAGATGATGAGCGCCAATGCCGACGCCGTGCTGATCGCAGGCTCGGGTACGCCCGCGGCGCTGCCGGCCAAGACGCTCAAGGAGCGTGGTTTCAAGGGCAAGATTTACCAGACCCACGGTGTGGCCAATGCCGACTTCCTGCGCGTGTGCGGCAAGGATTGCGAAGGCACGTTCCTGCCGGCCGGGCCGCTGCTGGTGGCTGAGCAATTGCCGGACAGCAATCCGGTGAAGAAGCCGGCCATGTCCTACAAGACTTCTTACGAGAAGGCCTTCGGTGGCCAGGTCTCGACCTTCGGCGGTCATGCCTGGGATGCGGGGCTGATCCTGCAGCATGCCATCCCTGAGGCGCTGAAGAAGGGCCAGCCGGGTACCAAGGAATTCCGCAAGGCATTGCGGGATGCGATGGAGCAGACCAAGAATCTGCCGGTTTCGCATGGGATCATGAACATGAGTGCTACCGACCACCTTGGCTTTGATCAGAGGGCACGGGTGATGGTGCAGATTGTTGATGGGAAGTGGAAGTTGTTGACTAAGTGAGGGTCGGGGGGCGGCGTGGCGCTATGCGGTTGGGTGTCGCCCTTGGCAAGTGCTGCTGTTTCGCCGGCTTAGCCGGCGAGTCACTTTCTGTCCGAGCGACAGAAAGTAACCAAAGAACGCGTCGCCTATGCGGCTGGCAATAAATTGCACGGTGTTGGTGGTTCGCACGGTGGTGCTTGCCGTTCTGGCGTGGTTGCCCGTTCGACCCTGCTACGCCATGTGAGTCAGGGATAGTGCCTTCGATAACCCACTATTGAACAATCCCCATGCAGGGCGTAGGCCGCCTGCTGCAAACGGCATCGCCTGGACGCCTACGGCTGCTGCGCCGGCTCAAAGTGCGCTGACGGTCATTGGGCGCTTGCGCGAAACGCTACACCTGCCAAGAGCGACAACCAACCGCATGGCAACAATGCGAAACGCTCACGCCGCCATACACACCTCTCGTTAGGGCTTGCCTGTATTTCCACATTAGGCAATCCGTTTACTATTGCGTAAATCCCGAAGCACACAGCACCCTGTCGGCCCCCATATGATGCAGGCAGGTATTTCCAAGAGACGGGGAGACAATGGACTTATCAATCGCTGCCATCCTGGCCCAGGACGGCATCACCTCGGGCGCGATCTACGCGCTGCTGGCACTGGCCCTGGTGCTGGTGTTCTCGGTGACCCGGGTCATCTTCATCCCGCAAGGGGAGTTTGTTGCCTACGGCGCGCTGACGCTGGCGGCGATGCAGGCCGGTCACGCGCCGCAGACCAGCTGGCTGCTGCTGGCGATGGGGGCGCTGACCTTCGTCTATGAAACCGTCACGGTGCTGCGCAGCGCCGAGTTGCGCCGCACGCTGGGCCAGCGGCTGGCGGTGCTGGCAGGAAAATACCTGGTGTTCCCGCTCGCGGTGCACTGGCTGGCGCAGCAGTATGGCGCGCAGCCGCTGCCGATGCTGGCGCAGATCGCGCTGACGCTGCTGATCATCATCCCGCTGGGGCCGATGCTGTACCGGCTGGCCTACCAGCCGCTGGCCGAGGCCAGCACGCTGGTGCTGCTGATCGTCTCGGTCGGCGTGCACTTTGCGCTGGTGGGGCTGGGCCTGGTGATGTTCGGGGCGGAGGGTTCGCGCACCAATGCGTTCTCGGATACGCGCTTCGACGTGGGGGCGCTCAGCATCTCGGGCCAGAGCCTGTGGATCGTGGGCGTGTCGGCGCTGCTGATCGGCGCGCTGTACTTCTATTTCGAGCGCACGCTGCAGGGCAAGGCGCTGCGCGCGACCGCGGTGAACCGGCTGGGCGCGCGCCTGGTCGGTATCGGCACCACGCAGGCGGGGCGGCTGTCGTTCACGCTGGCCGCGGCGATGGGCGCGCTGTGCGGCATCCTGATCGCGCCGCTGACCACCGTGTACTACGAGTCGGGCTTCCTGGTGGGCCTGAAGGGCTTTGTCGGCGCCATTGTCGGCGGGCTGGTGAGCTACCCCGTGGCGGCGCTCGGTGCGCTGCTGGTGGGCCTGCTTGAATCCTATTCGTCCTTCTGGGCCAGCGCGTTCAAGGAGGTCATCGTCTTCACACTGATCATTCCGGTGCTGCTGTGGCGCTCGCTGACGAGCAAGCATGTCGAGGAGGAGGAATAAGCCATGACCATGCTGACCGACAAGCAGGCGCGGGTGGCCAGTGCCGAGGCAGGCAGCCGTGCGCGGCTGAACCGCAACCGGGTCCTGGTGCTGGCTTTCATTGTGGTGCTGGTGTTGCTGCCGGCGCTGCCGACACCGGAGTTCTGGATCACGCTGGGCAATTACATCGGCCTGTACAGCATCGTGGCGATCGGGCTGGTGCTGCTGACCGGGGTGGGCGGCATGACCTCGTTCGGGCAGGCCGCGTTCGTGGGGCTGGGCGCGTACAGCACTGCGTACCTGACCACGCAGTTCGGGCTGTCGCCCTGGTTCGGGCTGATGGTGGGGCTGGTGATCACGATGGCATCGGCCTATGTGATCGGGCTGATCACGATGCGCATGTCCGGCCACTACCTGCCGCTGGCGACCATTGCCTGGGGCCTGTCGCTGTTCTTCCTGTTTGGCAACCTGGAGTTCCTGGGCAAGTATGACGGCCTGAACGGGATCCCGGTGCTGTCGCTCTTCGGCATCGAGCTGCAGTCGGGCCGCTCGATGTTCTACCTGATCTGGGCGGTGGTGCTGCTGGCCGTGCTGGCGATGCAGAACCTGCTGAACTCGCGCCCGGGGCGCGCCATCCGCGCGCTCAAGGGCGGTGGCGTGATGGCCGAGGCCATGGGTGTGAACACCGCATGGATGAAAGTGGTGATCTTCGTGGTGGCGGCGGTTTTGGCGTGCGTGTCGGGCTTCCTGTACGCGCACCTGCAGCGCGCGGTGAACCCGACGCCGTTCGGCCTGAACTACGGCATCGAGTACCTGTTCATGGCCGTGGTCGGCGGCGTGGGCCATGTGTGGGGCGCGGTGCTGGGCGCGGGCATCCTGACCATCCTGAAGGATGTGCTGCAGGGCGTGCTGCCCAAGCTGCTCGGTGCCAACGGCAACTTCGAGATCATCGTCTTCGGCGTGCTGCTGGTATTGCTGCTGCAATACGCGCGCGATGGCATCTGGCCGTTCCTGCGGCGTCTGGTGCCTTCTGGTCCACCGGTGCTGGCGCCGGCGCAGGCTGAGGCCCTGGCCGTGCGCCAGAAGCCCGAGGCGGGCGACCTGATTCTGGATGTGCGCGCCGCGCGCAAGGAGTTCGGCGGGCTGGTGGCGGTGAACGATGTCAGCTTCCAGGTGCGCGCGGGCGAGATCATCGGGCTGATCGGTCCCAATGGCGCGGGCAAGTCCACCACCTTCAACCTGGTGACGGGCGTGCTGCCGGTCACGCGTGGGGAGGTGCGTTACCGCGGTGAAGTGATCTCGGGCCTGCCGTCGCGCGAGATCGTCAAGCGCGGCATCGGCCGCACCTTCCAGCATGTGCACCTGCTGCCGACCATGACGGTGCTGGAGAACGTGGCCATAGGCGCGCACCTGCGCGGTGATTTCCGCGCCCAGGGCGGCGTCTCGGCAGCGATCCTGCGCATGAACAAGGCCGAGGAAGAGAAGCTGCTGTTCGAGGCGAAGCGCCAGCTTGAACGCGTGGGCCTGGCCGATTGCATGTACATGGAAGCCGGCAGCCTCGCGCTGGGCCAGCAGCGGATTCTTGAAATCGCGCGTGCGCTTTGCTGCGACCCGGCGCTGCTGCTGCTCGACGAGCCGGCAGCGGGCCTGCGCTACAAGGAGAAGCAGGCGCTGGCCGAGCTGCTGCGCAAGCTCAAGGGCGAGGGCATGAGCGTGCTGCTGGTCGAGCACGACATGGATTTCGTGATGAACCTGACCGACCGGCTGGTGGTGATGGAATTCGGCACGCGCATTGCCGAGGGCGTGCCCGAGGAAGTGCAGAAGAACCCCGCAGTGCTGGAAGCCTACCTGGGTGGCGTGGAGTAAGGACCGGACATGAGCCTGATTCTCGAAGTGAAGGACCTCCACGTCCGCTACGGCAAGGTGGAAGCGGTGCACGGCGCCAACCTGAAGGTGGAGGCCGGCAAGATCGTCACGGTGATCGGCCCCAACGGTGCCGGCAAGTCGACCATGCTCAATGCGGTCATGGGTGCGCTGCCGGTGACGGGGTCGTCGAGCGGCTCGGTCAACTACCTCGGCCACGACATGGCCGGCATCCCGGTGGAAGGGCGCGTTGCGCGCGGCATGTGCCTGGTGCCGGAGAAGCGCGAGCTGTTTGCGTCGATGACGGTGGAAGACAACCTGCAGCTGGGTGCCTTTCGCCGCAAGCGCGCCGGCGAGAAGAACTACCTGGACCAGATGGACGTGGTCTACGACCTGTTCCCACGCCTGCGCGAGCGTGCCCGCCAGGACGCCGGCACGCTCTCCGGGGGCGAGCGCCAGATGCTGGCGGTGGGCCGCGCGCTGATGGCCAAGCCGCAGCTGCTGATGCTGGACGAGCCCAGCCTTGGCCTGGCGCCGCTGATCGTGAAGGAGATCTTCCACATCATCAGCAATCTGCGCCAGACCGGCGTGGCCACGCTGCTGATCGAGCAGAACGCACGCGCTGCGCTGCAGGTGGCGGACTACGGCTATGTGATCGAGACCGGGGATATGGCGATGGAAGGGCTGGCCGACGAACTGGCGGCGAATCCGAAGGTGATCGAAACCTATCTTGGATTGGCAAAAAAGGCGGCTTAACCCGCCCGGTTTTCGCCAGAGGAATGAGGGTCTGCGGATGCAGGCCCTTTTCTATTGGTGGTGTGAATAACTTTGGGGATAACCCAATTCAGAGGCGCTTCGGGCGGATGTCGCTATCGGTGCGCTGATGTAGGTACGCAAATATCTACTGGGGTAATTTTTAGCAATCAAATTTACCGGATAACATCCATACAGATAATAATTTTAGGAATTTTATCTGTGGAATGAATGTATCTTTGCATAATTTTTTCCATGTCAGTCATCCGGCGAATAAAGTGTTGGTGCCGCTGCCTGTATCCTTCGCTGCGGTTTCCAGCAGCCAATCCCGGAAGCAGTTCAGCGCCGGATGATCGCGCCGTTCCTTCGGCGCACACAGGAAATAGCCCCGTTGCAGCGTAATTGGCAGGTCAAACGGCGCCGTTACGCGTCCGGCGGCAATTTCGTCGCGCACCAGGCAACGCTGCAGCACGGCGACGCCGATGTCGGCGCGCACCGCCTGGATCAGGATCGAGACCTGGTCGAACGCTGTGGATAACCTTGGCGCAGCGTTGGGTACGCCGGCGGCCTGCAGCCAGTTTTGCCAGTTCGCCGGTGCGGTGGTGTGGTAGAGCAGGGGCTCGTCCAGCAGCTCCGCAGGAGACTGCCAGCGGCCGGCCTCGCGCCGTGCCCGGGCGCGGTCCGGATGGCAGACCGGCACCAATTCACGTCCCACCACATAGTCGGCCTGCAGGCCGGGCCATTTGCCGGCTTCACCCGCCAGGATGGCGGCGTCGGGGGAGGGGCCGGAGAGGTCCTCGTCGCGCTGGTACGGGACGAAGTCCAGCCGGATTTCCGGATGGCGGCGATGGAAGTCCGGCAGGCGCGGCACCAGCCAGACGCTGGCCAGCGTGGGCACGACGGACAGCGTCAGGTGGTGCCGGCGGTTGCCGGCGCGCAAGGTGGCGCTGGCATGCTCGATCGTGGCCAGCGGCTCGGCCACGGCCTCAAGCAATTTCCGGCCGGCATCTGTCAGCACCAGCCGGTGGGCATTGCGCTGTAGCAGCGGCTGCCCGAAATGCGCTTCCAGCCGCGCGATGGCGCGGCTGATGGCACCCTGGGTCACGCACAGTTCGTCCGCCGCACGCGTGAAGCTGCCCAGCCGCGCCGCGGTGGCAAAGGCGTGCAACTCAGACATCGATGGGGAATGCAGCCGCATGGCGGGGGAGGGGAGGAAGGGCGGGACGGCTGCCGGAGCGGCCGCTGCAGGATGATCTTTGGTAATGCAAACGTGCAATATAGTCGTTTGTGCCCGCCCGGTAAACGGCTGACACTCGTCCGGTTCATGCACAAAACCAACAGGAGAATCCCCGTGATCCGAGCCAGGATGTCCCGCCGCCAGCTGCTGCTGTCCGGTACCGCCGCCGCTGCCACACTGGCCTTTGCCGGCAACGCGTTCGCGCAAGCCAATTACCCGACGCGCCCGATCCGTCTGATCGTGCCGTTCGCGGCGGGTGGCTCCACCGACCTGTCGGCGCGCCTGGTGGCAGAGTTTGCCGGCCGCGAGCTGGGCCAGTCGATCGTGGTCGAGAACAAGGGCGGCGCCGGCGGCTCGCTGGGCATGGAGCAGGTGGCCAACGCCGCGCCCGATGGCTACACCATCGGCATGGCCACGGTCAGCACGCATGGTTCCAACCCGGCGGTGTACCCGAAGCTGAAGTACGACTCGATCAAGGACTTTGCCCCGATCACCAACGTGGTGTCGATGCCGAGCGTATTCACGGTGCATCCGAGCGTGCCGGCGAAAACCATGCAGGAGTTTATTGCCTTAGCCAAGGCCAATCCGGGGAAGTATTCAGTTGCCTCGCCGGGCACAGGGACCCTCGGCCACGTAAATCTTGAGAACTTCCAGATGCTGGCGAAGATCCAGCTGCTGCATGTGCCGTACAAGGGCGCCGGCCTTGGACTCAATGACGCGGTGGCAGGGCAGGTCAATGCAATCTCGGACAACCTGGCCTCTGCGCTGCCTCACGTGAAATCGGGCCGCCTGCGCGCGCTGGCGGTGCTTGGCGCCACGCGCTCGCCGCAGTTGCCAAACGTACCCACCTATGCAGAACTGGGCTACAAGGAGATGGGCGACGGCGGTTGGTTCGGCATCGTCGCGCCTGCGAATACGCCGCCCGCCATCGTCGCCAGGCTGAACCAGGCGATCCACAAGGCCATGCAGAACCCCGAGTTCAAGCGCAAGGTGGAAGAATCCGGCGGCACGCTGGTGCCGACTACGCCGGAGCAGTTCAAGGCGCAGATCCAGCAGGCGATGGCGCGCTACGCCCGCGTGGCCAAGGCTGCCGATATCAAGCTGGACTGAGGCATGGCGGAGGCAATCAACCAAGCTGCGGTACTGCCGCCGGTCATCGTACGCCTGCCGGAAGGGGAGGCGCTGCCGCTGGTATGCGACTCGCCGCACAGCGGTACCGAGTACCCGGCTGACTTCGGTGCGGCGATCCCGGCCGCGCGCCTGCGTGGCGGCGAGGATACCCACGTCGATGCCTTGTGGGAGGCCGTGCCCGCAGCAGGTGGTACGCTGCTGGCGGCCACTTTCCCGCGGGTCTATATCGACCCGAACCGGATGCCCGACGACATCGACCCGGCCCAGCTCGACGGCACCTGGCCGACGGCATTGGCCCCGGGGCCGAAGACGCGGCTGGGCTTCGGCCTGATCTGGAGCCGGGTCGACGCCAGCACGCCGATCTATGACCGCCGCCTGTCCGTGACGGAAGTGCGGGCCCGTATAGACCGCTACTACCGGCCATACCATGCGGCGCTGGCCGAGGCCGTGGAGGGCGCCCACCAGCGCTTTGGCGCGCTCTGGCACCTGAACCTGCACTCCATGCCCAACAACGCCTACGAGCGGCTCAAGATCGCCAGCCCGCATCCGCTGGCGGACTTTGTGCTGGGCGACCGTGACGGCACCACCTGCGAGCCGGGACTGGTCGACCTGGTCGAACGGGAACTGCGCGGCATGGGTTACACGGTGGCTCGCAACGACCCGTACAAGGGCGTGCAGCTGATCGCGCAGATTGGCCGGCCGGCCGAGCGGCGCAATAGCCTGCAGATCGAAATCCGGCGGCCGCTGTATATGGACGAGGTGACGCGCGAGCGCAATGCCGGGTTCGCCACCTTGCAGCGCGATCTTGACAAGCTGACCCAGCAGGTTACGGGCTATATCCGCGCGCAGCTTTGAGGCGCTTGTTCCACGTGAAACATCAGGCCGGGCCATGTGCCCGGCCTTTTTGTTTCACGTGGAACATAACGTCGCTTTCGAGCGACTCGCCGGGTATCGCCAACGCCATGTTTCACGTGAAACATGGTTACCATCGGAAGGCGGCTAGTCGATTGCCGCTATAATTTCGCATTCCCGTATTTTCCCGCCAGCCTCCCGGAGGAGGTGTCCCATGCTTTACCCAAAAGAATTCGACGTCATCGTCGTCGGCGGTGGCCATGCCGGCACTGAAGCTGCACTCGCCGCGGCCCGTATGGGCTGCCAGACGCTGCTGCTGACTCACAACATCGAGACGCTGGGCCAGATGAGCTGCAACCCGTCCATCGGCGGCATCGGCAAGGGGCACCTGGTCAAGGAAGTGGACGCCATGGGCGGTGCCATGGCCGCCGCCACGGACGAGTCCGGCATTCAGTTCCGCATCCTGAACTCGAGCAAGGGCCCTGCGGTGCGCGCCACGCGCGCCCAGGCTGATCGCGTGCTGTACCGCAAGGCCATCCGTACAAGGCTGGAGAACCAGCCGAACCTGATGCTGTTCCAGCAGGCGGTGGACGACCTGATGGTGGAGGGCGATCGCGTAGTCGGCGCCATGACCCAGGTGGGCATCGCCTTCCGCGCCCGCGCGGTGGTGCTGACCGCCGGTACCTTCCTGGACGGCAAGATCCACGTCGGGCTAGACAACTACACCGGCGGCCGCGCCGGCGACCCGGCAGCAGTGTCGCTGTCGGCACGCCTGAAGGACCTGAAGCTGCCGCAAGGCCGCCTGAAGACCGGCACGCCGCCGCGCATCGACGGCCGCACCATCGATTTCTCGGTGATGGAAGAGCAGCCCGGCGACCTGGATCCGGTGCCGGTGTTCTCCTTCCTGGGTCGTCCGGAGCAGCACCCGCAACAGCTGCCGTGCTGGATCACCCATACCAACAGCCGTACCCACGACATCATTCGTGGCGGGCTGGACCGCTCGCCGATGTACACCGGCGTGATCGAAGGGGTAGGGCCGCGCTACTGCCCCAGCATCGAGGACAAGATCCATCGCTTTGCCACCAAGGAAAGCCACCAGATCTTCCTGGAGCCCGAAGGCCTGACCACCAACGAGTTCTACCCCAATGGGATCTCGACCAGCTTGCCGTTCGACGTGCAGCTGGAACTCGTGCACTCGATCCGCGGGATGGAGAACGCGCATATCCTGCGCCCCGGCTATGCGATCGAGTATGATTACTTCGATCCGCGCGGGCTGAAGGCATCGCTGGAGAGCAAGGCCATCAGCGGCCTGTTCTTTGCGGGACAGATCAATGGCACCACCGGCTATGAAGAAGCCGCCGCGCAGGGCCTGCTGGCCGGCATCAATGCTGGCTGCTATGTGCGCGAACGCGATGCGTGGACGCCGCGCCGCGACCAGGCCTACCTGGGTGTGCTGGTCGACGACCTGATTACTCGCGGTGTGACCGAGCCGTACCGCATGTTCACCAGCCGCGCGGAATTCCGCCTGAGCCTGCGGGAAGACAACGCCGATATGCGGCTGACTGAGGTTGGCCGTGAACTGGGCGTGGTCGACGATGCGCGTTGGGATGCCTTCAACCGCAAGCGCGACGCTGTTTCACGTGAAACAGAGCGCCTGAAGAGCACATGGGTGAACCCCGCGATGCTTCCGGGCGAAGACGCCGTGCCGCTGCTGGGCAAGCCGATCGAGCGCGAGTACAGCCTGGCCGACCTGCTGCGCCGGCCAGAAGTCCGCTATGAGGCACTGATGGCGCTGCAGGGTGGCCGCCATGCCCCGGAAACGCCGTTGGACGCCGAGCCGATGCTGGCAGAGCAGATCCGCGAGCAGATCGAGATCGGCATCAAGTACCACGGCTATATCGCCCGCCAGGCGGCGGAGGTCGACAAGCTGGAAGCCAACGAGTCGACGCGCCTGCCGGAAGGGCTGGACTACACCGAAGTGCGTGGCCTGGGCTTCGAGGTCAGCCAGAAGCTGAACCAGCATCGTCCGGAAACGCTGGGCCAGGCCTCGCGCATTTCCGGCGTGACGCCGGCCGCGATCTCGCTGCTGCTGGTGCACCTGAAGAAGAAGGGGCTGGGGCGCACGC
This sequence comes from Cupriavidus sp. FW305-26, assembly GCF_058787975.1. Classification (NCBI taxonomy): domain Bacteria; kingdom Pseudomonadati; phylum Pseudomonadota; class Betaproteobacteria; order Burkholderiales; family Burkholderiaceae; genus Cupriavidus; species Cupriavidus sp. FW305-26. The sequence continues at coordinate 16,179 of NZ_JBYTAH010000078.1, read as the reverse complement.
GCGCTGAGTCGGGCGCGCCTTCGGGCAACTCTGAAGAGGCTGCTTGAGTGCCCGGTCCGCGACACACCATGACCGACGACGCCACGCAGCGCCGTCGCCTTGAAGCCGGTCTGGCCCAGATCGGACTGGCGCTGGCGCCGGCCCAGATCGACACCTTGTTTGCCTACCTGGCGCTGCTGCGTAAATGGAACGGCGTCTACAACCTGACCGCAATCCGCCACCCCGATGAGATGCTTACGCATCACATGCTGGACTCGCTCGCCGCCGTGCCGGCACTGGCCGAAGCCGCGCGTGCCGCAGAGGTAGGCACGCCGGCGCGGGGCAGGGTATTGGACGTGGGCTCGGGCGGCGGCATGCCCGGCCTGCCGCTGGCCATCGCCTGTCCCGACGTGTCGGTGCTGATGGTGGACATCGTGCAGAAGAAGACCGCCTTCCTGACCCAGTGCCGTGCGCAACTCGGGCTCTCCAATGCCGCGGCGCATTGGGGGCCGGTGGAGAAGCTCGACGATGCCAGCGGCTTTGCCGTGATCACCTCGCGCGCGTTTGCGGAACTGACTGATTTCGTGAACCTGTCGGGCCAGCTCCTTGCACCGCACGGCAAGCTGATCGCCATGAAGGGGGTTTATCCACAGGCCGAGCTGGACCGCATGGAAGCTGCCGGGTTGATGGCGCAATGGCAGGTCGATGCGGTTCCCCGCATCACCGTGCCCGGGCTGGATGCCGAGCGCCACCTGGTGGTGCTGTCGCGGCGCGCAAGCGCCCACGCATGACGTACGCCGCGGCGCTGCGTGCAGCGTACGTCATGCGTGGGCGCTTGCGCGCCGCGAACTGCCAGCCCCGCGCTGGCCGGATGAATTGAAGCAGGAGCCTCAGTAGCTTATGGCCAAGGTATTCGTGATCGCAAACCAGAAGGGCGGGGTAGGCAAGACCACCACCACGGTGAACCTCGCCGCCGGCCTGGCCGCGCAGGACCAGCGCGTGCTGCTGGTCGACCTGGACCCGCAGGGCAATGCCTCGATGGGTTCGGGCATCGACAAGCAGGCGCTGGAGCACAGCGTGTACCAGGTGCTGGTCGGCCTGGCCAGCATCAAGCAGGCGCGCCAGCGTTCCGAGACCGGCAGGTACGATGTGCTGCCCGCCAACCGCGAACTGGCCGGTGCGGAAGTGGAACTGGTCGAGCTGGACCAGCGCGAGCGCCGCCTCAGGCAGGCCATCGCAGAGGTCAATGACGAATATGATTTCGTGCTGATCGACTGCCCGCCGTCGCTGTCGCTGCTGACGCTGAATGGCCTGTGCGCCGCGCATGGCGTGATCGTGCCGATGCAGTGCGAGTATTTCGCACTGGAAGGGCTGTCGGATCTGGTCAACACCATCAAGCAGGTGCACGCCAACCTGAATCGCGACCTGCAGGTGATCGGCCTGCTGCGTGTCATGTTCGATCCGCGCGTCACGCTGCAGCAGCAGGTGTCGGCGCAGCTGGAATCGCACTTCGGTGAAAAGGTCTTCAAGACCCTGATCCCGCGCAATGTGCGGCTGGCCGAGGCACCGTCCTATGGCATGCCGGGCGTGGCGTTCGATCCGTCATCGAAGGGCGCCAAGGCGTACCTGGATTTCGGCGCCGAGATGATCGCGCGCGTCAGGCAGCTGGGCTGAAGGAGAGGGCAAGCATGAGCACTGCAAAGAAAAAGGGCCTGGGCCGCGGCCTTGAAGCGTTGCTGGGCGGGCCGGCCGAAATCGTTGAATCGGTGAAGCAGGAGGGTGCGCCCACCGTGCTGCGCCTGAACCAATTGCAGCCGGGCAAGTACCAGCCGCGCACGCGCATGGATGAAGGCGCGCTGCAGGAACTGGCCGCCAGCATCCGCGCGCAGGGCCTGATGCAGCCGATCCTGGTGCGCCGCGTGGCCGAGCCGGACCGCTATGAAATCATCGCGGGCGAGCGGCGCTTCCGCGCGTCCAAGCTCGCCGGCCTGGACAAGGTGCCGGTGCTGGTGAAGGACGTGGCCGATGAAGCCGCGGCCGCGATGGCGCTGATCGAGAACATCCAGCGCGAAGACCTGAATCCGCTGGAAGAAGCGCAGGGCATCATGCGCCTGATCCGCGAATTCAGTTTCACGCATGAGCAGGCGGCCGAGTCGGTCGGCCGTTCGCGCAGCGCGGTGTCGAACCTGCTGCGCCTGCTGAACCTGGCCGCACCGGTGCAGACCATGCTGATGGCGGGCGACCTCGACATGGGCCACGCGCGCGCGCTGCTGGCGGTGGACGGCGCCAACCAGATCACGCTGGCCAACCAGATCGTGAACAAGCGGCTGTCTGTGCGCGAGACCGAGAAGCTGGTGGCATCCACGCTCAAGCCGTTCGACCTGAAGTCGCTCAAGCAGAAGGGCGCCAACAACGTGCGCGACGTGGCACGGCTGGAAGAAGAACTGTCCGATGCGCTGGGCCTGGCGGTGCAGATCAAGCTGGGCGCGCGCGGCAAGGGCCAGCTCACCATCCACTTCAGCGACAACGACGCGCTTGAAGGCGTGCTCGTGCGGCTGCGCGAATCGACTGAAAAGCAGAAGGTCGCCTGAGGCAGGGTGCCAAGGCGCGCGTAACTTTGCGTGCGCAATTCGGTGCGATTAACGGCCATTGCGGCGATGACTGTTGCGTGTACGCTGCAGTGTCCGTTCCTGGGACCGGTATACGTACGGCGTACCCGGTAATCCCTCATCATGCGCAGGGTTCGCTGCGCAATCCAATTACGTCAAACATTATTGCTGCGCAATTTTTGTGAAGCCATCATGGCATCGTGATGGCAACCGTTGTGCGCAACACACTGCAAGCTAAATGTAAGCAGATTGACGCGAATCAGTAGTTCCCCTTAAAATCGTGCGGTTTGAATTCTGGTCGGGCCGAAAAGTTCCGGCCTGGAATAAGGCGAGCAGTAGTGGTTCAAGACCGTCAGCAGCGAGGCGCCGGGTCCCGTCAGGAAGATGACTGGGACGACTGGAAAGAAGGCGCAGACCGTGAGGAAGAGGCTGTCGATCCGCTGTCGCACGCCGAGGCGGTGACGCTGTTTGGTGAGCGCGCGTTGCGCCCTTCGCGCATGACCCCGGGCAAGGTTGTCCTGGCGCAGGTGATGGTCACCCTGCTGTCGGCACTGTGCTGGGCGCTGTTCGCGAAAGAGGCCGGCCCGTATGGCTGGTCGGCGCTGTTCGGCGGCATGGTGTGCTTCGTGCCGAGCGGGTTCTTCGCGTTCCGCCTGTGGCTGGCGCGCGACCGGGCTTCGGTCGGCGGACTGGTCCTGGGCGAGGCGATCAAGGTCTTTGGCACGGCGGCTCTGCTGGTGCTGGTGGTGGTGCTGTACCGGGATCTGCGTTGGGTGCCGATGCTGGTCACGTTCCTGCTGGCGCTAAAGACATATTTGGTGGTGGCTCTGGTGATCCGCTAGGCCGGCCGCACGAAGGCGGTGCCTCATCCGGAAATGGGGCACCAAGACGGAATATCAAGATTTGCCGTGCCGGTTTCACAGTGGTGACACCGGACACGGCCAAGGTTGGACCCCGCTTGCATTGCGGTGACCGGCGAATCCGCCGAAGGCAATGCAAGTTGCGTACCGGGCGTTGGCCAGACAGTGGCGGCGCGCGGCCTGAAGATTTCGCAATATACCGTTCGTATCGACATGTCTGATGCTACCCAAGGCGCCGAACACGCGCTGACACCCTCCGGCTATATCGCCGAACACTTGCAGAACTTGAACTCGGTCGGCGGCAAGCAAGCGTCGGTGGTCGATTTCTCCGTGATCAACTACGACACGGTGTTCTGGTCCGTGCTGTGCGGCGCCATCGCCGTGCTGTTCCTGTACGCCGCCGCGCGCCGCGTCACCGCCGGCGTGCCGGGCCGCTTCCAGGCCTTCGTCGAGATGATCGTCGAGATGGTCGATGACCAGGCCAAGGGCATCATCCACGGCGACCGTTCGTGGATCGCGCCGCTGGCGCTGATGGTGTTCTGCTGGATCACCATGATGAACGCGATCGACCTGATCCCGGTGGACTGGGTCAACGGCCTGAATCAAGTCCTCGGCATCTTCCACCTGCACATCCCCCACCACCGTGCAGTGGCCACGGCCGACCTGAACGGCACGCTGGGCATGTCGTGCTCGGTGCTGGTGCTGATGATCTACTACAGCTTCAAGATCAAGGGCACGGGCGGCTTCATGCACGAACTGTTCTCGGCCCCGTTCGGCGCCAAGTGGTATCTGGCCCCGTTCAACCTGGTCCTGAACCTGATCGAATTCCTGGCCAAGGCCGTTTCGCTCGGCATGCGATTGTTCGGCAACATGTACGCCGGCGAACTCGTGTTCCTGCTGATCGCGCTGCTGGGTTCGATCTGGACGTTCGGCGCCGACCTGTCCGCGCTGGGCTTTGTCGGCCACGTGCTGGCCGGCGCGGTATGGGCGATCTTCCACATCCTGATCGTCCTGCTCCAGGCCTTCATCTTCATGATGCTGACGCTGGTGTACATCGGCCAGGCTCACGATCACCACTGATTTTCGGTTTTTCGGTTTTTTGGTTTTTTGGTTTTTTGGTTCTAAGTCTCTCTAAATTAAAGGAGTCGTCATGCAAGAATTTCTCGCCAACATCCAGGGTCTGACCGCCATCGGTATCGGCATCATCATCGGCCTGGGCGCTATCGGCGCCTGCCTGGGTATCGCCCTGATGGGTGGCAAGTACATCGAAGCCTGCGCACGTCAGCCCGAGCTGATGAACCCGCTGCAAACCAAGATGTTCCTGCTGGCTGGCCTGATCGACGCGGCATTCCTGATCGGCGTGGGCGTTGCAATGCTGTTCGCCTTCGCCAACCCGCTGCTGGCTGTCATCAAGTAATTCTTTTCGGTCTGCATGATGCTGACGGGCGGCGCGGGCCACCAGCCTGGCCGCCTTTTGTGCATTTATCTGTAGTTTGATTACCGAAAGGAACACACCATGAATCTGAACGCAACGTTTTTTGCGCAGATGGTCGTGTTCTTCATCCTGTGGTGGGTTGTTGCCAAATTCATTTGGCCGCCGCTGGTGAAGGCGCTCGACGAACGCGCAAAGAAGATCGCCGATGGCCTCGCCGCTGCCGAGAAGGGCAAGGCCGAGCTCGAACTCGCCAACAAGCGTGTGGACCAGGCTATGGCCGAAGCCCGCACCGAGGGTGCACAACGCGTCGCTGACGCCGAGAAGCGCGCCCAGCTGACGGCAGACGAGATCAAGCAAAACGCCCAGGCAGAAGCCGCACGCATCATTGCCCAGGCCAAGGCCGAAGCAGAACAGCAGGTTACCCGCGCACGCGAAGCACTGCGTGACCAGGTTGCCGTGCTGGCCGTCAAGGGTGCCGAGCAGATCCTCAAGCGTGAAGTGAACGCGCAGGTCCACACCGACCTGCTCAATCAACTCAAGGCTGAGCTCTAATCATGGCTGAAACCGCAACCATTGCCCGTCCCTACGCTGAGGCGCTGTTCCGCGTCGCCAGCGAATCGAGCGCAGGCAACCTGGGTGCATGGTCCGAGCTGGTGTCGGAGATGGGGCAGGTTGCTGCCAATCCCGACATGAAGGCGGTAGCCGGCGATCCGAACGTTCCCGGCGACAAGCTGGCCGAACTGTTCCTGTCGGTGCTGAAGTCCCCGCTGAATGACGAGGCTCGCCGCTTCGTCAAGCTGCTGGTGGATAACGGCCGCCTGACGGTGATGCCGGAAATCGCCGAGCAGTTCCATGTGCTCAAGAACGCCCGCGAAGGGTCGTCGGATGTCGAGATCACCAGCGCATTCCCGCTGGAAGGTTCGCAGTTGAACGACCTGGTCGCTGCACTCGAACGCAAGTTCGGCCGCAAGCTGTACGCGCAGGTGGCGGTGGACCCGTCCCTGATCGGCGGCGTGAGCGTCAAGGTCGGCGACGAAGTGCTCGACACCTCCGTGCGTTCGCGCCTGGCTGCCATGCAAGCCACGCTGACCGCCTGACCGCACCGGCCGACGGATTGAAGAATTAGGAGCATTGTGATGCAACTGAACCCCTCAGAAATCAGCGAGCTGATCAAGTCCCGCATCTCGGGCCTTGGCGCTGAAGCTGAAGTGCGCAATACCGGCACGGTGATCTCCGTGACCGATGGCATCTGCCGCGTGCATGGCCTGTCCGGCGTGATGCAGGGCGAGATGCTGGAATTCCCCGGCAACACCTTCGGCCTCGCGCTGAACCTCGAGCGCGACTCGGTCGGCGCCGTGGTGCTGGGTGAGTACGAACATATTTCCGAAGGCGACACGGTCAAGTGCACCGGCCGCATTCTGGAAGTGCCGGTGGGCAAGGAACTGCTGGGCCGCGTGGTGAACACGCTGGGCCAGCCGATCGACGGCAAGGGCCCGATCAACGCCAAGGAAACGGACGTGATCGAGAAGGTCGCCCCGGGCGTGATCGCGCGTCAGTCGGTGAGCCAGCCGGTGCAGACCGGCCTGAAGTCGATCGACGCGATGGTGCCGATCGGCCGTGGCCAGCGTGAGCTGATCATTGGCGACCGCCAGACCGGCAAGACCGCCGTCGCTGTCGACGCCATCATCAACCAGAAGGGCAAGGGCGTCTTCTGCGTCTACGTGGCAGTCGGCCAGAAGGCTTCGACGATCGCCAACGTGGTGCGCAAGCTGGAAGAGCACGGCGCGATGGAATACACCGTCGTCGTGGCCGCCGCCGCTTCGGACTCGGCCGCCATGCAGTACCTGGCACCGTACGCCGGCTGCACCATGGGCGAGTACTTCCGCGACCGCGGCGAAGACGCGCTGATCGTCTATGACGACCTGACCAAGCAAGCCTGGGCCTACCGCCAGGTGTCGCTGCTGCTGCGCCGCCCGCCGGGCCGCGAAGCCTACCCGGGCGACGTGTTCTACCTGCACTCGCGCCTGCTGGAGCGTGCTGCCCGCGTGAACGCCGACTACGTCGAGAAGTTCACCAACGGCGCCGTCAAGGGCAAGACCGGTTCGCTGACCGCGCTGCCGGTGATCGAAACGCAGGCCGGCGACGTGTCCGCGTTCGTTCCGACCAACGTGATCTCGATCACGGATGGCCAGATCTTCCTGGAAACCGACCTGTTCAACGCTGGTATCCGCCCCGCTATCAACGCCGGTATCTCGGTGTCGCGCGTCGGTGGTGCAGCCCAGACCAAGGTGGTGAAGAACCTGTCCGGCGGTATCCGTACCGACCTGGCCCAGTATCGTGAGCTGGCTGCGTTCGCGCAGTTCGCCTCGGACCTGGACGATGCCACCCGCAAGCAGCTCGAACGCGGCCGCCGCGTGACCGAACTGCTCAAGCAGCCGCAATACCAGCCGCTGCAAGTGTGGCAGCTGGCCGCGTCGCTGTTCGCCGCCAACAACGGCTTCCTCGACAACGTGGAAGTGAAGGACATTCTGCCGTTCGAGAAGGGCCTGCACGACCATCTGAAGACCAAGTACGCCGATCTCATCAACCGCATCGAAGAGACCAAGCAGCTCTCGAAGGAAGATGAAGCCGCCCTGCGTGCCGCTGTCGAGGATTTCAAGAAGTCCGCCGCGTTCTAACCGCGTGATTCCACGACACCGCCGCCGCGCCTGGCTCACGCCGGCGCGGCGCTGGTTCGGATGGAGAGGAAGATATGGCCGGAACGAAAGAGATTCGAACCAAGATCAAGAGCGTGCAGAACACGCGCAAGATCACCAAGGCGATGGAGATGGTCGCCGCGTCCAAGATGCGCAAGGCGCAGGAGCGGATGCGCAGTGCCCGTCCCTACGCCGAGAAGGTGCGCAACATTGCGGCGCACCTGGCTACGGCCAACCCCGAGTTCAAGCACCCGTTCATGCAGGAACGCGAAGTCAAGCGCGTCGGCATGATCGTGGTCACGACCGACAAGGGGCTGTGTGGCGGCCTGAACACGAACGTGTTGCGCGCCGTCACCAATGAACTGAAGACCCTGCAGGGCCGCGGCGTGGACGTGCAAGCCACCGCCATCGGCACCAAGGGCATGCAGTTCCTGGGCCGCGTCGGTGCCAAGGTGATCTCGCACGTGGTGCACCTCGGTGACACCCCGCATCTGGAAAAGCTGATCGGCGCGATCAAGGTCCAGCTCGATGCCTTCACCAATGGTGAGGTCGACGCGGTGTACCTGGCGTACACCAAGTTCATCAATACGATGAAGCAGGAGCCGATGGTCGAGCAGCTGCTGCCGCTCGCCGCCGACAAGCTGGTTCAGACCGAAGAAGAGAAGCGCGCCTACTCGTGGGATTACATCTACGAGCCCGACGCCCAGACCGTAGTGGAAGAGCTGCTCGTCCGCTACGTCGAGGCGCTGGTGTACCAGGCCGTGGCCGAGAACATGGCGTCCGAGCAATCGGCGCGCATGGTGGCCATGAAGGCTGCGTCCGACAACGCCAAGAACGTGATCGGCGAACTGCAACTGGTCTACAACAAGACCCGTCAGGCCGCGATTACCAAGGAACTGTCGGAAATCGTCAGCGGCGCAGCTGCGGTCTAAGGCGTCACGAATTCAAGCTATCGGAGATACGAAATGAGTATCGGAAATATTGTGCAGTGTATTGGCGCCGTGGTGGACATCGAGTTCCCCCGTGACGCAATGCCGAAGGTGTACGACGCGCTCGTGCTGGAAGACTCCGGCGACGCCTCGTTCGCCGAAAAGGGCCTGACCTTCGAAGTCCAGCAACAGCTCGGTGACGGCGTGGTGCGTACCATCGCCCTGGGCTCGTCGGACGGTCTGCGCCGCGGTATGGAAGTGAAGAGCACCGGCGCCCCGATTTCGGTGCCGGTCGGTCACGGCACGCTGGGCCGCATCATGGACGTGCTGGGTCGCCCGATCGACGAAGCCGGCCCGATCGCCTCGGACGAGCTGCGCGCGATTCACCAGAAGGCCCCGAAGTTCGACGAACTGTCGCCGTCGGTTGACCTGCTGGAAACCGGCATCAAGGTGATCGACCTGGTCTGCCCGTTCGCAAAGGGCGGCAAGGTGGGCCTGTTCGGTGGTGCCGGCGTGGGCAAGACCGTCAACATGATGGAGCTCATCAACAACATCGCCAAGCAGCACAGCGGTCTGTCGGTGTTCGCCGGCGTGGGCGAGCGTACCCGTGAAGGGAACGACTTCTACCACGAAATGAAGGACTCGAACGTGCTCGACAAGGTGGCCATGGTGTTCGGCCAGATGAACGAGCCGCCGGGCAACCGTCTGCGCGTGGCGCTGACCGGCCTGACTATGGCCGAGCGCTTCCGTGACGAAGGCCGTGACATCCTGTTCTTCGTGGACAACATCTACCGCTACACGCTGGCCGGTACCGAAGTGTCCGCACTGCTGGGCCGTATGCCTTCCGCCGTGGGCTACCAGCCGACGCTGGCAGAAGAAATGGGCAAGCTGCAGGAACGTATCACGTCGACCAAGACTGGCTCGATCACGTCGATCCAGGCCGTGTACGTGCCTGCGGATGACTTGACCGACCCGTCGCCGGCAACCACCTTCCTGCACCTGGACTCGACCGTGGTGCTGTCGCGTGACATCGCTGCACTGGGTATCTACCCCGCAGTGGATCCGCTGGACTCGACCTCGCGCCAGCTGGACCCGCAGGTTGTCGGCACGGAACACTACGAAGTGGCCCGCCGCGTTCAGCAGACCCTGCAGCGCTACAAGGAACTGCGCGACATCATCGCGATTCTGGGCATGGACGAACTGTCGCCGGAAGACAAGCTGGCAGTGAACCGCGCTCGTAAGATCCAGCGTTTCCTGTCGCAGCCGTTCCACGTGGCGGAAGTGTTCACGGGTTCGCCGGGCAAGTACGTGCCGCTGAAGGAAACCATCCGCGGCTTCAAGATGCTGGTGGACGGCGAGTGCGATCACCTGCCCGAGCAGGCGTTCTACATGGTCGGCTCGATCGACGAAGCCTTCGAAAAGGCCAAGAAGCTCCAGTAAGCCTTGCTCATCACTCCCGCCTGGCGGTGAGAGTGATGGCCGGCCACCCCTGCGTGTCCGGCCGCCTGAGCAAAGCGATTGGAGAAAGGATCTGATATGGCAACCATTCTTGTAGACGTCGTCAGCGCGGAAGCGTCGATCTTCTCCGGCCAGGCGAAGTTCGTGGCGCTGCCGGGCGAGTCGGGTGAACTGGGCATTCTGCCGGGCCACACGCCGCTGATCACGCGCATCCAGCCGGGTGCGGTGCGGATCGAGAAGGAAGACGGCAGCGAAGAGTTCGTGTTCGTTGCCGGCGGCATTCTCGAAGTCCAGCCCAAGCACGTCACCGTGCTGGCCGACACCGCTATCCGCGGTGGCGACCTGGACGAAGCCAAGGCGCAGGAAGCCAAGCGTGCTGCCGAAGAGCTGATGCAGAACCAGAGCAGCGATCTGGATCTGGCACGCGCTCAGAGCGAGCTCGCCGTGGCGGCTGCCCAACTGGCTGCCATCGCCCGCCTGCGTCGTAAGAAGTAAGCAATTAGTGGCTTGTCGCGCTGTTGTTTTTCTGGCGCGACAATGAAAAAAGGCAGCCGCATGGCTGCCTTTTTCTTGGGCGTGGCGATATGCTTTTATCCCGCCTGGACAAAAAAAAGCGCGCGGGCCGGGGAGGCTCCGCGCGGACGGGAAAATCCCTTCGAGGGGTCAATTCGAAGGAACGGGTTCGGTCCAGGTCGACAATCAAGGCGCAACGGATATCCAATATCCGACCAGAGGCCGCAAAGGCCACGCGCTGCAACGGTCTGCCTGGTGCTCCGGTCCAGCGGCGATCTGCTGGATCGGAAAATCGGGTTACTGCTTCAAAAGGCTTTCTTCACCACGCCCCTTTAAGTCTGCACAGCCTTATTTTACTGGGGCGCCACACGCCGGACACCGGGTGTGTCAATGTATTGTGGGGGAAACTCCCCGGCATGGCAGTAACAAAATGTATCGTTTTGCAAGAAGTTGAAAGCCAGAGGCGCCGGGATCTGGCGTGTTCGGCATATTTTCACGCGTTCACGTCACGTTAGCCGCAGAAACGTGTCGTTGTATTATCTTTGATGACGCGATTTCCATGTTCGCTCCCCCACCAATCCCTGCGTGACAATTCCGGTTACGATTCAGGACGTCTGTGGCCTTCGCGTTGCGTTTTTGCATGTCCGCGGGCCCGCCCTTGTCCACCCGGAGACGCGATGCGCCCTGAGATGCAGCAAGCCATACAAGCCATGCTGGCGATGAAGACCGTGGCCGTGGTCGGCCTGTCCGACCGCCCGGAGCGTCCCAGTCATGAGGTTGCGGAATTCCTGCAGGACCATGGCTTCCGGATCGTGCCGGTCAATCCGCGTCATGCCGGCGAACGCATTCTGGGCGAGACCTGCCACGCCACGCTGCGCGAAGCCGCCGACGCTGCCGCGGCAGCCGGCAGTCCCATCGCGTGGGTCGACATCTTCCGCCGTGCCGAGGAAACGCCGGGCGTGGTCGATGAGGCCATCGCCATTGGCGCACAGGGTGTCTGGCTGCAGCTGGGCATCGTCAACGACCACGCCGTGCGCCGCGCTGCCGATGCCGGCCTGCTGGCGGTGCAGGATTGCTGCAGCAAGGTCGAGCTGACGCGCCAGCTCGGGCTGGACTGATTCCCGCCCCGGCACCCTTTCTTTTTCCGCTTTCCCATCAGTCGCCAACCATGGCCATCGATCCGCAACTGCTTGCCTATTACCGCCGCCTGGCGGAGCGCTATGCCAATGCGCCCGCGCCTGCCGACATTCCCGCGCAGCGGGCCCGTTTTGCCGAGATCGCGGCGGCGTCGCTGTTGCCGGATCCGGCAGGCATCACGGTGCAGGACCTGGAGCTTGCGCTCTCCGGCCGCTCGCTGGGCGCCAGGCTGTTCCGCCCGGCCGGCGAGACCGCGCCGCGGCTGGTGGTCTACTTCCACGGTGGCGGCTGGGTGATCGGCTCGCCGCAGACGCACCATACGGTTGCAGCGTTGCTTGCGGCCGACACGGGCTGCGCGGTGGCCAGCGTCGACTACCGCCTCGCACCCGAGCACGCGTTCCCGGCTCCCTGCGACGATGCCTCCGAGGCAGTGCAGTGGTTCGCCGGTGAACGTCAGGCACTCGGGCTGGCGACCGATTTCCTGGCCGTGGCGGGCGACAGCGCCGGCGGCCACCTGGCGGCGCAGGCAGCGCAGCAGCTCAACGGCGGCGGCGCGGTGCAGGTCGATGCGCAACTGCTGATCTATCCGGTGACGGCACCGGTGCTCAGCACCGAAAGCTACCGCGCCTTTGCCGACGGTCCCGGCCTGACGCGTGACGAGATGGCCTGGTTCTGGACCCAGTTCATCGGCGCCGAGGCCCTGGCGGAGGGCACCGCCCACCCCGACCACCGCGTGCACCTGATGGCCGCGCCGCTGGTGCGCCCGCCCGCCACCGTGCTGATGGTGGCCGCGCACGACGTGCTGCGCGACGACGGCCTGGCCTATGCCGACTTCCTGGTGCGCCACGACGCCCCGGTGGTCACCATCGAGGCCAGTGGCATGACCCACGGCTTCGCACGGCTGCAGCCCGATGCCGAACGCGCGCGCGAATGGATGCGGCGTGCCGCAGCGGCCTTCACCGGGATGATCGACGACGTCTGAGCGGCATCCAGCCGCAGCCATCCCTTAGAATGGCGGTCTTACGAGGATGACCATGACCGCACTGCAGAACGATACCTTCCTGCGCGCGCTGCGCCGCCAGCCGACCGAATACACGCCGCTGTGGCTGATGCGCCAGGCGGGCCGCTACCTGCCCGAGTACAACGCCACGCGCGCCCGCGCCGGCAGCTTCCTCGGGCTGGCCAAGAACCCGGCCTACGCCACGGAAGTGACACTGCAGCCGCTGGACCGCTATCCGCTGGACGCGGCGATTCTCTTTTCCGACATCCTGACCGTGCCCGACGCGATGGGCCTGGGCCTGTCGTTCGCGCAGGGCGAGGGCCCGCGCTTTGCCCATCCGCTGCGCACCGAAGCCGACGTGCAGAAACTGGCCGTGCCGGACATGGCGTCGCTGCAGTATGTCTTTGACGCGGTAAGCGAAATCCGCCGCGCACTGGTCCAGGACGGCCGCCAGCGCGTGCCGCTGATCGGATTTTCCGGCAGCCCCTGGACGCTGGCCTGCTACATGGTCGAAGGCGGCGGCTCGGACGACTTCCGCACGGTCAAGGCGATGATGTACGGCCGCCCGGACCTGATGCACCGCATTCTCGAGATCAACGCCCAGGCGGTGACCGAATACCTGAATGCCCAGATCGAAGCCGGAGCGCAGGCCGTGATGATTTTCGACACCTGGGGCGGGGCGCTCGCCGACGGCATGTACCAGGCGTTCTCGCTGGCCTATATGCGCCGGGTGCTGGCCGGCCTGAAGCGCGAGCACGATGGCCAACAGGTGCCCGCGATCGTCTTTACCAAGGGCGGCGGCCTGTGGCTCGAGGCGCTGGCTGACACCGGCGCCGACGCGATCGGGTTGGACTGGACCGTCAACCTGGCCGAAGCGCGCCGCCGCACCGGCGGGCGCGTGGCGCTGCAGGGCAATATCGACCCGACCGTGCTGTTCGCCCCTGAGGCCGCGATCCGCGAGCAGGTGCGCGGCGTGCTGGACAGCTATGCCGCCGCCGGGGGCAGTGATGGCCACGTATTCAACCTTGGCCACGGCATCTCGCAGTTCACGCCGCCGGATAACGTCTCGGTGCTGGTGGATGAAGTGCATCGCCACAGCCGCAAGCTGCGCGCCGGGCAGAAGTGACGATGACAGTATGCGGCCGGCCTGGCTGCTGCTGCGGTGCCCTGCGCTGCAGCGCACCGGCGCCCCAGCGTACCCAGTGCTGCGGGAGCCGCGCCGCCGGACCCTGTCAAGTTAACTTTTTTGCCAGCATTCGCCAAAAAGGTGCTCGGACTTGACTGGCGGTACTTGACTTATGCACACCGATAGGTTTGCCGCAGTGCGGAACAGGGTTATTCCCTAACCTATCCGGGGGATGTTTGCAAGCCCTTGATTTTTAAGGATTTGGAAGAATTGCAAAGGAAGGCCCGATGCCGGTGGATCCCTTGTTTCGCGGGGCTTCCCGGCCAGCCAGTGCGACTTTTCAACAAAGTTATCCACAGGGGCGGTGGAATTAGTGGAAAACCAGTCATCTATCATCGACTTAGGGCCACATTTGAAGTTTTACTTTAAGTTGATGTTGCGCCGCACACTAGATTTCCACTCTTATTGCGCCAGGCGCCCGTTGCACAAAGGTTGCGCAACTGCGGTGCACCAGGAAGGGCCGCATGGCGCCAGCTAGCGGCGCGCTTCCGGTGGTCGAGGACAGCACGGCGATGGGCGCCGTGATGCCGACCGCCGCCGCGCAGTCAGTCATCCGGGTCGCGCTGGACACCCCCGCCGACGACTGCTTCGACTATCTCGCCACGCCCGAGGTCGCCCCGGGTGACCTGGTGGTGGTGCCGTTCGGTCGCCGCAGCATGGTCGGCGTGGCGGTGGCGTACGCCGACAGCTCCGATGTGCCCGCCGACCGGCTACGCCCGGTGGCGCAGCGCCTGGAATGGATGCCGCCGCTGCAGCCCGACTGGATCGGGCTGGCCGCCTTTGCCGCGCGCTACTACCAGCGCCGCCTGGGCGAAGTGATGCTGCCGGCCTTGCCGCCGGCCTTGCGCGAGGCCGAGGGCTGGCCGGGCCTGGCCCAGCGTGCCCGCACCGACGAATACCGCCTGCTGCCCGGGCATGCAGAGGCCCTGCTGGCCGCCGTGCCGCCACGCGCACGCAGCGTGCGCGCCCTGGCACAGGCGCTGGCCGAGCGCGCCGCCGCGGCCGAGCCGCTGACGCTGGCCGACGCCCGCGTGCTGTGCGCGGCGGCACCGGCGCGGCTGGCCGAATGGCAGGCCGCCGGCCGGGTCGAGGCCAGCCGCACCGCGCGCCCCCTGCTGCCGACCGACCCCGCACAGCCGCCATCGGCCGCGCCGCCGCTGCACGACGAGCAGCGCGCCGCGGTGCAGGCAATTGCCGAGGCCGAGGGCTTCGCGCCGTTCCTGCTGCACGGGGTGACCGGCAGCGGCAAGACCGAGGTCTACCTGCATGCGATGCAGGCGCTGCTCGAACGCGACCCCCAGGCCCAGGTGCTGATGCTGGTGCCTGAAATCAACCTGACCCCGCAACTGCAGGCCCGCATCGCTGCACGCTTCCCGCACCTGCCGCTGGCGGTGCTGCACAGCGGCCTGGCCGACCAGGAGCGCAGCCTGCAGTGGCTGGCCGCGCATCGCGGCGAGGCCCGCATCGTGCTGGGCACGCGCATGGCGGTGATGGCTTCGCTGCCGGCGCTGGCGCTGATCGTGGTCGACGAGGAACACGACACTTCCTACAAGCAGCAGGAAGGGCTGCGCTACTCGGCGCGCGACCTGGCGGTGTGGCGCGCCAAGCAGCGCGGCATTGCCGTGGTGCTTGGTTCGGCCACGCCGTCGATGGAGACCTGGTGGCGGGCCGGGCAGGGCACTTACCGCAAGCTGGTGCTGCGCGAGCGCGCCCAGGCCGAAGCGACCCTGCCGACAGTGCGCCTGGTCGACCTGAACCACGAGCGCCAGCGCCAGCGCCCGCTGTTCGAAGGCTTGTCGGTGCCGCTGCTGGAAGCCATCGACGCGCGCCTGGCGCGCGGCGAGCAGAGCCTGCTGTTCCTGAACCGCCGCGGCTACGCGCCGGTGATTGCCTGCGACAGCTGCGGCTGGCTGTCGGGCTGCCCGCGCTGCTCGGCCTACCTGGTGCTGCACCGCCCCGAACGGCGCCTGCGCTGCCACCACTGCGGCCTGGAGGCGCCGGTGCCGCACCACTGCCCGGACTGCGGCAACGTCGACATCGCGCCGCTGGGGCGTGGCACGCAGCGCATCGAAGAGGCATTGGCGACGCGCTTCCCGCAGGCGCGCATCGCCCGCATCGACGCAGATTCCACGCGCCGCAAGGGCAGCGCGCAAGCCATGTTCGACGAAGTCCATGCCGGCGAAGTCGACATCCTGGTGGGCACGCAGATGGTGGCCAAGGGGCATGACTTCCAGCGCGTGACCCTGGTCGGCATCGTCCATCCGGACGCGGCCATGTTCAGCCATGACTTCCGCGCCGCCGAGCATCTGTTCGCCTCGCTGATGCAGGTGGCCGGGCGGGCAGGGCGGGCCGGCTTGCCGGGCGAGGTGCTGATCCA
>NZ_JBYTAH010000077.1:0-31838 GCF_058787975.1 Cupriavidus sp. FW305-26 | reverse complement strand
TCGAAATGCAGCAACGTGATGCCAAGTGACATCGCGTATTGCATTACCTTCTCCAGGTCCTCTGGTATTGCATAGTGTCTAGCAGAAGGTGCGTAGACGTTGATGACCTCCACAAAATAGCTCGCAAAGTTGTTAGCCAAAACGGGCTCTTGTCCAAAGCAGCAAAAAGTCTCTTCCGATAGGTGGAAGGCGGAAAGCGTCAAGTAGTCGTTAACCGGCAATTTTTTCATTGTGATTCCCAATCGTAATTCAGCGGAGAGCGACGTCACGGTAGCGCTGCTCTCCAGCGACGAGCTTGAAATCGAACGCATCGTCCGTTGATAGGGCGAAGTAGGATGGGTTGGTAGACACCGGAAGCCCGGATGGACTCGGTGATTTCAGCCATTTCAACCGGACAAAGTACGTGCGCGGACTGCGAGCCGTACGGATCTTGCGAAGGGCGACAGCAGTTGGGTATAGCATTGGGGTTCTCCGAAGAGGAATGGGGAACCCGTTGCCGCACCGGGAACGTGGTTCCCGGCGGGATGGAATGGATGGACTGGCCCGGCGGCCACCGTACTGCAGAAGCTGGCACCTTGCGGTGCCGGATCGATGCGTCTGGGACGCGGAAAGTGGTAAGAGAGTATCCGAAGTCAGCCCTCCGGATCAATAGGCCCACGCTAGCCCACCCGACCTGATGATCGTAGCAACGGATTGGCTCCTGCGGTTGTTCAAAAAAAAATGCCCTCTGGAAGGGAGGGCTGGGAGCAAGTGCGAGAGGGTTTCCGTAGCGGGGGCTGCCGAAACCAGCATGGGGCGAACAGCTTTCGCTGTCGCCCAAACGCTCGCCAATTTCTTTCGTCTTTCGCCTGATATTGACTCGGTCGAGTCAGGTACGAGCGAAAGCCCGGCCGCGCGCGACCAGGCGATTCGATTAGTGGTGCACGCCATGCCGCGGGCCGATGGGCCGCGACAGCAGCGTGGTGACCGCGCCGGCAACTTGCCAGCCGTCCAGCTCCGATTCAAAAATGCCATGCACCAGCCGATCCAGGCAGATCACCTCCATCCCGTCTGCCTCGACGGTACCCAGGATCCTTGCCACGGTGGTACCGCGGGTGCCGCGGCACTTGATCGTCGCCAAGCCATCGCCAATGGCGATCCTGCAGTCGTCAGTCTTCATGCCGCCTCCTTAAGCAGCTCGCGTTGATCCCGGACCTTGCGGCCGTGCAGCTTGGCGAGATCTTCAACAAAATGGTCTAACAGCGTGTCCATGTGCAGGAACGCCTCGTCTTCGAGTTCCGGCGTCGCCCAGTCCAGACCAGCCTCCATGGCGTCCCGTTTGTGCGCCACCATCTGGTCCTGATAGCAATCGACGCTTCCCGGCAGATGGAAATACACCACCTTTAACTGCCCTTTCCGGTTCCACCGCAGCGCGCGCCGCATCGCCTGATACTCGATGCGCCACGTCCACGAACGATCATAGAAGAGGACGTAGTCAGCATTGGGCAGGTTGTAGCCAGCCCGGCCGGACGCCTTGGTACAAAGAAGCCCTGTGGCGTTGCCGCCGACGAACCGCTTGTCCTTGTCGGCCACGCGCTTCGCAATCGGAATGCCACCATGGAACGGCACGGTCTCCACCCCCTTCGCCTTCAGCTGACTGGCGATGAGGTCGATAACCCCCGGGTTCTCGGCAAACAGGATGGCCTGCTTCCCTTCGGCGGCAATTGCCACCAGCCGTTTAACCACGGCGCGTTGCTTGCTGGTGAGCTGCGCCAGCCCGCCGACACCGTCTACCCCGTGCTGCGGGTAGTTGGCGGCGAAATGCACCGCACGGATCCTGGCAAGAATGGCAATCAGATTGTTCGGCCGGCCATCCTTGCGGACGTCCCGGTACCATTCGGCAAACTCGTCCGCCGTACGCAGGTAGAGCGACAGGTGAGCAGGATCCCAGTCCGTCTCGACCACCTCCACAGCTGGTGGCTCGATCTGGATGTACCGCGACACGTCGGGCTCGCAGACCAAGCGACGCTTCACGTGCGGCGCCAGCATCTGGCGATACCGCGGGAGATTGCCAATCTTCGGCACTTCGCGCTTCGCCCCGTCCTGCAGGCTCTCCGCAAATTCCCAGGTCACCCACTCCAGCACCACAAAATCACTGCGGAAGCGGTCGATACCTCGTTCGGCATGCTGCGCCGTGGCCAGCCAGTTCGCCTCGAGGTAGCCGCGCCGGTAGCCGTACGGCTGGGCCGCAGTGCCGTCGCCACCCGTGAACGCGATCAGTCCGAAGATGTCACGCGGATAGTTGGCGATCGGGCTGCCTGTCAGGATATAGCGGCGTCTGGCCGACAGCTGCCATAGCGCGCGGCTCTGGTCACTGGTCGGGTTCGACAACCGCTCGCCCTCGTCTGCCACCAGCAGACTGATACGCCGGCGCAGCCGATGGGCATAGGTGACACGCCGCGACGCCTTCCGGCATACCGGCATGCGAAGCCGTTCGTAGGCGATCAGGTTGATTCGTCCCAGCGTACTCAGGTCTTCCGGCGACTCGATCACGTGAACATCCGACGCCGGCAGAATTTGCCCCAGTTCCGCGCGCATCTCCGGGACCAGTCTGGCTTCCACCACGATCAGGCCATGCCGAACCCCGGACAGCAGGATCAGTGCCGCAGCGAGCCGCGACTTGCCACAGCCCTGCTCCCATGCCGCTACTGCGCCGTTGGGCTTCATCAGCAGCTCGACCAGGTCTTCCTGCTGGAATTGCCAGTCCAACCACTTGTCGATTCCCAACGCCAGCAGCCGCTTGCGCAGCTGGTTGGCCTGTTGCGGATAACGGCGTTGCAGCCCTTCATGGACGATTTCCCAGGCCTGCGCCGATTTCTCGACACTGTATCGGGTGGTGATTTCGTCCAACGAGACGACGTAGCGCTTCCCGCGCACCTCGTACTCATATCGACCATCTGCCTGCCGGGCAAACTGCACTGCCTGGCCAGCTTTGATAATCGGGCTTCCCCAGACGGTGGTGTCGACCACATGCGTCTTGGTCGCGACCGCAACGAGCATGTTCACGGCGCCGACGCCCGTTGTCCAAACGGCATGGCGCAGAGGCAGCGCCTGCCGCGCACTGCGGCGCAGCCGCTGGTGCAAATGCTCCAGAAAGCCCGGCGCGAACTCCGGCTCGCCGCCTGCGCGCTTCACCAGCCTCACGAGCTCGCGAAGCGCAGCGATCGGATCTGCCTGCACGAGGTAGGTTTCCAGATCCAGCCGACCCGTGCCCGCATAGCAAAAGCCGCTCGGTAGCCGCTGACCTTCCTGCGATACGATTCGGCGTTCCAACACATGGTTGAGCACCATCGCCTCGGTGAATCCGCACTCGAAGCCGAGGATGATCCGGCGGCCGTCATGCGAGATGCGTACCCGTTTCTGCGAGGTTACAGGCCGCGTGATAGCGGGACCGTGATCGTCCAGCAGCTGGTGTGCCAGCTTCGGCTCTCCATATCGCCGCTCGTCCCACTCCAGCTGGAGCTTCGGCAACGGTGTCGACAGATCCCGCACCGGCTGGCGCAGAATGCCTCCCCGCACGCGGTAGCGAGCAAACACGGCGATGGAGGTGCGCACTTCGGCGCCTTCCTCACGAAACGCGTTCGCGGGTAGGTCGAATGCACCCACCACGCGACGCGAGGCATCGCTATATGGCTCGCCATGCGGAATCGACCCATCAGCAAACTTGTCGACAAACGTGGTCGGAAGCAAGGCGACCACGACTTGTGAGGCGTCGAGTGCCTGGGCAAGTGCGTACTCATGGCTCAGCGCGCTGGTACGCGGGCCAAACCGGCCCCATGTCGTGCAGTCGTAGGGCTGCAGGTGTGGCGACTCCAGATGAATCGAGAACGGGGGATTTATTAGCGCGATATCGAATCTGCGCGGATGAATATCCTCCATCCCAGCGTGCCGAAAGCTGCCGTCGAAGCCGGCTGCCTCGATTGCTTGTTGAATTATCTCGATCGTTGGTTTGTGCACGTCCACACCAAAGAGGCTGTACCTGACCGGATCTGCAAACTGCAGCAGACGGCCGGACCCGACAGAATTGTCCAGGATGGACACCTTCCGATCCGGCAACCAGTCGGCCACCACACCCCACATCAGGCGGGCGATCACATCCGGGGTGAAGAACTGCGAAAGATGGCGCTTACGCGCCGCGTGCAACTCGCCCATGTGCGCGACTTTTTCGGCTTGCGAGCCGAGGCTCACAATAGCCCGTAAGGGCTCGTACCAATTGGTCATGATAGGTCCCATAAGAAAAACGCCCCATCAAAGACGAGGCATGTAGTGGATCGAATGCGAAATCCGCCATTCAAACTCGGTAGGTGCCAGCCTGCTGCTGGACGAAGGCCAGCAACGTGCCCGCGATCGGAAGTGCGAAGCGCAACTCCCAGTACTCGTTTAACTGGATGTTGTTGAGGCCAGGGAGGGTCTGACGCTGCTGCGGCTGGAATGGATCGCTTGCGTGGCACCTTGCCAGGCAACTTGCCAGCGGCGCGTGGCTCATGCAGCGCGCAAACACTGCCAGCGCGAAGAAGGCGGCTATCACCGCTCCAGCGAGCCGAAATGCAGTTGCCGCATCGGATGTTCGGCGCCGTCGACCTGTTCCGATATCGCCACCAAACGCATCCGCATCGCCGTGGCTGTGCGCCGGGCTGCCATACTGCTGGCTAGCCCAAGGGCCCGTGGGAGTGTCTGGGCCGTTTACTGAACGGCCATGGCGTGTCCGTTGGCCCCATAGATGCGGCGCAGACGTTTCCCGGAAGTCATCGAGATCGGGTGCATCGCCGGCTCGAATGGCTTCTCAGATTTGGCATGGCCGGTGACGGGAATCCGCGTCTCACCATCGGTAGCTTACATCGCGTGTCAGGCCGTCTCTTCCATGAACGCAGCGCCAAATTCGCCGATGAACAGCATCAACGCCTCGGCCACCTGGTGGGAAAACTTGAACTCCCACCCGTCTTTGAAGAAGACGATGTCAAGCCCAGGATGGCTTTGCTTCTCGCGGTAGTTGTACTCAATGTTGTGGACATTGATACGCGAGAGGCCACTGGCCAGCGACGAGTGACCCGCTTTGGCAGCAAAAGCGGTGAGGCCCTGCAGGCAATCCGCGGCAGTCTGGCAGCTGTAGTAGCCCACCTTCCTGCACGATCGCCCGTAGCAGCCTTCCGAAGTCACTCGCATGCGCAGAATCACCGCTGACGCGGTGCGCTGAACCTCATTGCGCCGGTTGAGCCAGAAGCCTTTGATGATCCGCTGCGCAGCTTGCTGGTAGGCCAGTTCCTTGCCGCCACTCCCGCCATAGCGGTCATGAAGCGACGCCCACAGCCCGTCAATGTCGGGGATCTTCCCAGCCTTGAGCGCCTTGCCGATGTCCAGGCCCGCGTGCTCATGCTCTTTGGTATCGTCGATGTCCAGACGTGTTCCCGCAGGAGCAAACTCGCGGCGAGCGCGGTTGACCACATTGCCGGCAAGCGAAGAGCAGAAGCTTTCAAGCTCCCTGGCCGTTCCATACTCGGAGCGAATCTCCACAGTGTGGCTGTTCCCGGGGATGCCTGCCAGGCACTCGCGCTCGAAGCTCGCAGCCGAACGATAGGCTGCACATGCCGCCTCCTGGGCCCTGACGAAGCGCTCAATGATTTCGTTGTACATGCGGCCTCCAAATTAGTGCAGGGAGATCGCCGGACCAGCGGGCAAGGGCGAGAAGCCCATCGCCCACCAGGCCGAAACCGGGTGATCAGGGAAATCCGGAATCGTGGTGCTGCAGAACACGGCCGGCACTTCCGTCATGTCGACAGCTCCGGCAACGACCTGCTCGCGCCACCGTGCTTGTAGGCGCAGCCATGTGAGCTCCGCGCGCGCTATCGCATCCCAGCCCGTCGGGACCTTGGCTTCGTCGAATAGATCCGCGCCCGCAGCCGTCATGATGGCAACCACTTCATGGTAACGGCCGAGGTCGTGCGCAAATCCGCGGCGCTCAAACGTGAGCGTGAGCGGATCCGGATTGCCAAAGACCCGCTTCAGCTGACGGATGTAGACCGCGCATTCCAGGCGAGATTTCGCCTCATAGTCGGGGTGCCCGACCTGCGCGCAGGATTCATCGGCAGGCACCGGCCCGACTTCGATGGAAAGAGAGTGGATGAACATAGCGTTTCCTCAAGCGAGTTGGAGAAACGCCCCACCGGGGACGTTTCCCCGGTGGGTAGTGGATGGATTGGCAGGCGCCCGCGATGGGTCAGCCTGCAATGGAAGGCTTCTGCTCCGCAATCGACAGCTTCGCAAGAAGCCAACTGATCAGGACCAGAAACTCGATTTCGGCAACGAAGTGCACTTGCATCATCGCAAGGCGATCGTCGGCGGTGAAGATAAGAAAATACAGGACCGCGAACAGGTTGATGACCGTCGCAAAGACAGCCAGAGCGCTGATACGGGAGGAGACAACCATGCAAGGCTCCAAAAAAGAATGGAGCCTTCCCCATTGGGCAAAGCCCCAATGGGTGGAAAAAAAAGATGGCCGGTACACCGGCAGGGTCGATGCGCTGAAAGCGCGAAGAATCGGGCGGATATTACTGCGAATCGTCGCTCGGGGACAAGTCCCCCCAGCTGCGGCTCAACCTGTCGCGCGTCGCTGCCGGCTTGCCTCGCGCACGCGGTTCACCACATCCCACCGGCGCAGGTCAACCTCTTCCGGGTTCTCCAGGTTGGAGTGATCCAGCACCGGCCCATCGTCCCCGAACGGCTCATAGTCAGCGGGCAGCTTGCCCTCTGCCTTCAGCTTGGCGGTCTGCATCTTCGACAGGCCGTGACTGGTTTCGCTGATGGCGACATAGTCCCATCGTGCGGGCACTGCGGCCTCAGAAAACCACGCCTCGCCCTCCCCCGACGCGACCAGCGCCACGACGTCGTAGATGCTGCCGGTCGGCGACGGCATCGCCCGAACCTCGAAGCGCAGCACTTCCCGCCTCGGGTACCAGAACGTCCGGTCGAGATAGCGCTTGAACGTGAAGGCATCAAGCATCGCGATTTCCGCGTATTGCGGGTCGCCGGGCGGGATGAACTCGCGTTCGCTCTTGGGCCGCGCGCCGAGGGAAACCTCGCGAACGGCGGGGGTCTGGGGTGATGACATGGGATTTCCCGAAAAGATACCCCAAATTCTATAGCTTTCGGGCGCAACTCCCGCCACGGGCGCCTTGAGAATGTGTTTGGCGAATCTCGCCGGCCGGCGGCCTTGACTTCGCGATGGCGCCGGTATCTTGGTCATAGACCATTCGATACCTCGTTACCATGCGCTTCACCCGCTTCGGGCGCTACACCCCCATCGAGTTCAACGCCCGCCGGCAGGCCGCTTTCGCGCGCAAGCAGCAGCGCGAGCGCGACCGATACCCGCTCTTCCCCGAGCACGTCGCCGCGGAGCAGCACCAAGCCGACGAAGAGATTGATCGCCGGCAACGGCAAGCGGACAGGTTCGAAGCGAGCCAGCGTGCGTTCGAGGCCCGCGTGTGGCGCAAGGCCCGTACCCGATTCTTTTCGTTGCCGGAAGCCGGCAAGGCGCAGATCCGCGCGAAGTGGCTGTCCTGGCCCGGCCCGACTACCGCAACCAATTTCATCTACATCGTCGACGAACTGAGCGGTGACCGGGCACGCCGGGTGGCCGAGGCCGACGCCGGCCACGCCGAGATCCGACGCCGCGCGTGGGAATCCGTGAACCGCCAAGCCGCGCTGGAGGTGGTCTAATGGCCCCGACCGACGAGCGGGACGCCGTCGTTGACGCGGTGAAGGGCGGCGACGCCCTCAAGGTCAAGGCTTACGCCGGCGCGGGCAAGACCTCCACGCTCCGCCCGACGCTAGTGATACGGCGCCACCGAGATATTTTCCTGCTCGCCCGCTGGCGGCGCTCCCATGGCACGGCGCTCGCGGGGGCGGGTCAACCTGATCAGCGTTGTGTGGCGATCCTGCTGTTCGAACGATCCAAGTCGAACTACCTGACGATCGCGGACGCGGCCGCGATGCTCACCAACGCGCAGTTTCTGCCTTGCGACTCGGCGCACGAGGTGGCGATGGCGGACCACCTGGTGGCACAGCGGCGCGCCTTCCGCAAACCGCTCCGGCACATCGTCAACGCGCCGGTTCATCCCGATTTCGTGCTGACCGACACATCGCCGGAGGTGGTAATCGAAGTGCTGGGAATGGCTGGCAACCCGGAGTACGTCACCCGAATGGCGGCAAAGCGCCAGCACTACCGCGCCGCCAGCGTGCCGTTCGTCGAATGGAACGCTCCCGCGCAACCGCTTTCCGCGGTTCGGCTGCCGTCCCCTGTCGGGACAGCCTCGGAGGCCACCCATGCAGGCTGAACACGCAGCGATGGATGGAGAATTGTTCCATAGGGCAATGGAACTGGTCCACCAACACCGCGCCGCGTCGGTGGCGCTAATCCAGCGCCATCTGCGCATTGGCTGGGAGGCTGCGGAAGCACTGTTGGCCCGCATGGCCGCCGAAACGATGGCCGTTCGCAAGATGCAGAACGGCCTTTACCTCTACATCCACGGCCCTATCGGCGCGGAACTTGCGCGCCTGAACGGCTTTGCGCAGGAGGTGTTGGCCGCGCTTACCGAAGATTGCATCGACGCGGCCCACCTTCGGGCCTCTGCCATTCGCTATGGCCTGGCTGAAGAGACAACCGTCTCGGCTCGTTGCGGCGACCAGTGCGCCTGCGCGACGCTCTTCGAGTTCCCGGTCCGATGCTTCAGGGCAAGCGGGGCGGCGCTGGACTCTGGTGAGCCTTAGGCATCCACGACTTGAGCGAGATACAGGGGATCATCGTCGCCCCTGTGCGTTGGTCCAACCCGGGCGAGCGGATTTCTATGTTCACACCCAAGGCAGGTGAAAAAGAAACCGCGTTCGTCCAGCTGTGGGTCTGCCGTGTTAAACATCACCGAGAGACGGCACTTCGTGCAAGTCCACATGGTTCACTCCTTGCGTGACTTCGGGTCGCGCGCGCTACGCTAGGTTCACGATAGTTCAGGCGGTCCACTAAAGCATTCACCATCCACGAAAGCCTGGTAGGCAAGGAGGATTCACCAATGCCGCTCTACAACACTGAGATCGTCTACCGCGCCGTCATTCAAGCCGATGACGCCGAGGCCGCGCTCGTCGCCACCAAACGTGAGCGCCGGGACATCGAGGGCGACTGCGCGGAGCCGCGCTACGAGCTGGTCGGCCCCTATCGGACTCCTGCGGACTTCGAAGATGGCTGGACCGAGACCGATTACCCTTACTGTGGTCTCGGATCGGCCTATATCGGTCAAATACTGCTCGCCGAGGACGGCCAGCCCGAACGCGACACGCCGTACCATCGACATGTTCGAGGATGTGCCAGCATGAGTGAGAACACCCGTATCGAGTGGGCAGACCACAGCTGGAAACCGTGGCAGGGGTGCCCGAAAGTGGGCCCGGGCTGCGACAACTGCTATGCCGAGTACTCTGGCTCACGAACGACCCGGCCAGCGTCCGCGCCAACAACCTGCGTGTGCTGGAGGCGCACACGGCATGTCACCAGCGCCTGATGGACGCCGGCGGGGAGCGCAGAACCACCGTCTATGGTGATGGCGCCTACCGAATCCGGCCCCGGTCCTTTGGCGAGCCCACACCGGGCCGACTATCGCGAAATGTGCTCGAGCGGGGCCAGCGGTGCAGTACGGCAGGAAGCCGTAGCGCTCGGGTTGCCACTTCATGGCACCATGCAGCCGACGGCAATTCCTGAGTTCTTTGTCCGCTTTCTCACCGAACCAGGCGACCGGGTCATCGAACCGTTCCGCGGCACGGTTCGAACTGGCCTCGGCGCTGGACGTATTGGCCGACGCAGGCTCGTCTCAGAATGGATTCTTCAATATATCCGCCGTGCCGCCGAGTTGTTTCGAGAGGCCGCCGGGTTCCACCTCCACCCGGCCCTGCACTGGGCCAATCAACCAAGGTAGCAATGCAGCAGTTCGAAAACGACCAATCCGAATACCCGAAGCCTGAGACCGTCCTAGCCATCCGCGGCGCGATCGCAACCGGCCGCCACGGCGGTTCGATGGGGCCTGAGGGTCACTGGCTCAACGAGTTCTGGCAGATCGGCCGGACGCTTCGCGACCACAGCGAAATGCTGCAGGGCTTCCAGGGCACGGCGCGCCGCGGCCTGCTCAGCACTTCGACGCGATACCTCGCCATCAACGAGCCGGTATTCGAACAGCCCGACGAGCGATCTTAACGGGCAGCCGGCCGGTGCAAGGCATAATTCCGGCTTCTCCACCCGGACCTTGCCATGCCAACCGGCCTGCTCAACTGCGCCCACTGCGATGGCGCCCCCCTCTTCATCGCCGGCCGTCTGCAGGCTGTCGTCGTCTGTGAGGAATGCGGTATCTCAACGTCGCCAGTCCGCCTGGAATCCACCGACACGGACACCGCTTCTGCGCAGTTGCGCGCGATCTGGAACTCCCGGGTGGAACACCGGCCGGCAGACCAGCAGACGATTTCCATGCTCGCCCGGCGTGAGCTGACCTCGTCCGACATCCCCTATTTCCTGAACCTGCTCGCATCGACTACCACCGATTGGGCAACGAACGGGCCGAAATTCGCAGCCATGGCCGCAGCGTTGGCGCAGCCGGGTTTTCAGTTCAAGCACGTCTCGCCGCCGGAGACCGTCATCGAGGATGCCGGCCGCTATCGTAAGGTTGTTCGGCGATCCAAGGTTATCTATATCGATGGTGCCCCAATGGTCCGGTTCGAACACGTACCCGCCCTGACTGCGATCATCGCTGAAGAGGCGAAGGAGAACGACGAATGGCCGTTCCCAATTCTAGAAGAGTTCGTCGCCCGAGCCGTGGACAGCCTTCCGGATAGCACCGAACCTTGACTTCGCCCGGCCTGCGGCAAGCTGGAAGCGCTACTTTGATCTGGAAATCCAAATGCTGCGGCCGCCCGCCCTCTCGATCCTCTTCTTCCTCGCACCGACCAAGGTCGGCGCCAAGGACTTACCGGCACCAGCCTGTGCTTACGTATTCGCTCATGGCCAGCAGCCGGTCATCACCAAGGCCAGCCACACCCGAATTCTGTGCTAATGCGCATATGCGGTCATGCACTCCGCCCAGACGCGAACGGCGCTCTGGTCTGCGAACACCTCACTCGGGGGGCGGCTGATGCCGCTCGCGCGCTGCCGCGGGACAGCGACTTCTACGAGGAAGAGCGGTTGCCTGCCGGTGAGCGAGGCAGCTTGCGCGACTATGGACGTGGCGCTGGGCTCGACCGTGGCACCTGGCATCCAGCGCCGACTTTGGCGACAAGGCGTCGCAGGCCGAGAGCTTTAGGCTGGCAGGCCTTCCGGACGAAATCAGGGAAGCGGATTCGCCCCCGCAGCGCGCCAGCGTCGCGGATGAATGCCGACTTTTGCGCACCAGCCGCAGCCTACATCGCGCGCAATGATGCGGCACCTGCATACAGTGTAGTGAGCATCGCAGAACTGGTTCACTTTGCCGGCGTGGATCCCTTCCCATCGCTGCCAAAGTCGATGCGAATGTCCCCGATGGACTTGCCACCGCCCATGCCGGCATCCGGGCGAGCGGCCAGCGCGGGCGCGTTTCATTCGCCTGGCTGGCCAGCGCCGACTCGGCAAAGGCGGTGCCGGCTCCAGACGCTGTACAGGAGCTTGTCCGCGCGGCCGGCTCCTTGGTCGCGCTGGCGGCAGCCTACGCACGATCGTCCCCAACTCGCGTTCCACAGCGCACCGACCTTCACGGTTGTTGGATGAGCTCTTGCGGCCGTACGCTGGCTTTGCACGCAGTCGATTGTCGCGGTTCGATAAGGCAAAGCGATACCGGACGAAACGACCCAAGTGCAGGCCATGGCGCTACCAGTTCCTGCAAAAGGGATCGCAAGGACCGCCGTGAGTACGAGTATGGAAAGAACCAGCCAGCCCCAGTCCAGATAGCTTTGCTAGCTCAAAGACCCCCCAGTTGCCGCAACAGAAATGGCAACGTGCCGCTCGCGGCAGCGCTGGATCGAGCCCTCGCTAGATTTTGCTCGATGGAGCGACGCGGCTTTTCGGTAAAAGCGACCCTTCTCCTGCGAGCATTCTGGGAAAACAGTATGAGCATGCTCATACCTTCGCGATCGAGCGTTTGCCGATACTGGCCGGAAGGCCGGCCGACCAGCGTCGGATAAGAGCCCGCTTCCGAAGAGCAGTCCCGGCCTCAGCCCTCCTTCGCGAGAATTCGATAAAGCTTGGTCCTTGAAATCCCAAGCTGCCGCGCAGCCACTGCTTTGTTGCCATCGGCGGCCAAGATAGCGGCCTTGACCTCATTCAGAGTGGGTTCCTTCTTACCCAAGCTCAACTGGGTGGAATAGGTAGAAAGATAGGCATTCGCTTTGGTCGCCCGGCTGTGGCCAGCGGCCTCCACCACCTTGCGCATCGCTTCGCGGTGTGCCTCCACATCAACAACTGGCCCGCTCCCCTTCACAGCCGCCGGCTGGCCGCTCTCCCGCTTATACATCTGCTGCAGGTATTGGTGACGCAGCCCGTGCGCCGTCACACCGTCGCCGTCTTTGGTGATTCCGTGCTTCTCCAGAACGGTATAGAAGCGTCGGCGCCACCGAGTCTGGGAGAAGGAAGCAGGCATCAGCGTGCCTCGCTCCGGATTCGTGACGTATGCAAGTGTTGCCGCTTGCCCGAGCAACTCGTACTGCCAGCCGAACTCTATCGGGACCCGGCGGGCGCGCCCGCCTTTTGTGCCGTCATGCACGAGCAGCATTCCCGATGGCAGGACGTCCAAAGCAGGCCGCAATCGCCAGCTTTCCTTTGCTCGCAGGCCAAAGCCAGCTTCCAGCTTGAGCTGCAGTGCGACGTGGGCGTCCGTGACCGCGATCTCGGCGATCTTCGCCGCCGCATCAATGCCCTTGCCATCCCACGAACGGTCTTCGCGCGCAACATAGCTGCGCTCGTATCCGGCCGGTCGCTGCACATAGTCTTCGATTCGGCCGACCACGTTGGTCTTCCCCATCCATGACATCAGCGCACGCAGGTGGGTGAGGCGTAGCTCCACCGTTCCCACGTTCAGCTTGCGCTCCTCCACCCAATACTGGACCAGCCAGCGGATGTGCTTCTGCCGAATGCTGTAGGGCGAGGTTACGGCCATGCCACCAATGCTGCGCAGCTCCACGAACATGGCGAGAAGTGCCTGCACGCGCTGTCGCTGTGACATCTGCGACAGCGATCTGCCGCTAACTCGCGTCCCGCTATGCGGCAGGTGCAAGTGTTCCGCAGCCAGTACTGCGAACTCAGCCTTGAATCTCTCCGGCAGGTTGTATTGGTTAATGATGGGGCGCAGGTTGATAGTCTTAGTCATACGGCGTTCTCGAACTTTTGCGCTTCGCGCGTGCGGCCACGGGCGAGTGTCCGCCATGGGACCTCGCAGCTCGCTGCTGGACAGCGCCGACCCCCGATCCGGCTTTGTCCCCTCGGTGCTCCGGGGTACCACCCCCAGCTTTCCAGCCCACCCAGCCGGTCTTGCCACTACCTTCCTGTCCTTTAGCGATGCCAAACCGATCAGCCCTGAGCATGGAAGCAATGCGTCGTGACTGTCCGCAGTGCGGGCGCAGGCCTTCGCCTTGCACGCCGCTGCGCGGCCACCCTATCCGGTGCATCAATGGATGCCAGCCTGACGGCGCCAGGGATTTCGTCCTGGTGCAGCCGGCCGATGCCGTGATGAGTGATTACTTGTTGCGCCGTTCTGGTACCGGTAGCGCCCCCCGGGTCGATATTGCTCAGAAGCCTGCGTCCACCGCTCGTTCGGTACGCAAACAGCTCCCCGCCCCAAAGCCGGATCATCCCTGCTGCGGTGTGTCGGGCTTCGTGATCCGCGCCCAGCCAAGCGGCTGAAAGGGCGTCGGGCATTCGTGGAAATTCCACAGAGCACCTGTCCGGTGTCCGGCTTCGGAATTGTCCACACTGCGGTCTATTTTCACGAACAGACCGCCAATCGGCTTGGTATCGCGGTGTCCGGTGTCCTCACTATCCGACACGGTCCATTTGATTTAATTGAAAAAAATGCCGTTTCAATTTCCGGCGTGAACAACTGGCGATCGCAAGGCCCGAATGTCGGGGTTTTGCGTGCTGGATTTGCCGCGCAACTGGCGGCGAGGTCGATGCGTCGGGGACGCGGTAAGTGCTCGAAGCATATACCAGGCATGGGCCAAACGGCAACGTTTGCCACTGCAAAATCGCGAGCTTTCGGCGACTTGACTTCGATTTTCCGACGGTAGAGTGGGCTATGTCGATGTGCCATCTAATCCGACGCTCTCAAAGCAAGACCGACAAAGTCCGACCAAGTCCCAGATGCTCCCACCGACCTGAGGCGAGTGAATGGGGCTCGGAGGTACAAAGTCCCACTTGCTCGGAACACGAAGGACATTCGACACATCGGAGCCATCCACTTCAATGAATCGCCAAGGAGCACAAATGAGAATCTCGACCGTCGCAATCGATGTTGGCTACGGCAACACCAAGTCCGCCTTTCCGCTTGGCTCGGACATCGCAACCAACATGTTCCCCTCGCTGGCACCCATTGCCGCAACGTCCTCTCTCACCGCGCATACCGGCGGCATCTTCCGGGCTCGAAACGTAGTGAATGTGGAGGTCGATGGTGCGCGATACGAGGTCGGACCCGATGTTTCGCTGAGCGCCGCTCATGTCCATACCGGTCGCTCCCTGTCTGAGGATTATGTAACGACACCCAACTACGCTGCCCTGCTCGCCGGCTCGCTGCACTATGCCAATGCCATGGAAGTTGATCGGCTCGTCCTGGGCCTGCCGGTGCACAATACGCTGAAGTACGCTGCCTACCTCAAGGACCGTTTCACCGGCACCCATAACTTTGGGTGGGGCGACGTTCACATCAACAGCGTGCTCCCGCTGCCGCAGCCGCTGGGCACGCTGATTACGTACATCCAGCAAAACGGCAAGAAGTACGACCCTGAGAACGCATACCTGGTGATCGATGTCGGCTACTTCACAACCGATTGGGTGGTGGCGCGTGGCTACACCATGGACGACACGCGAAGCGGCGGGGTGCCTGGAGGCGTCGCGCGCATCTACCAACAGGTGGCAAGCCTCATCTCGGCTGACCGTGGGCATCCCACCGACAGCATCGAACGCATCGACAAGGCCATCCGCGACGCCAAGCCAATGGTGTTTTTCGGTCAGGATCTGGACGTTTCGCCCTACCTGGCAGAGGCCATGGCCGTCACCCATCAGCCGGTCAAGGAAATCCAGGCACGCGTCGGCCGCACCGACGATATCCGGGCAATCATCCTGACTGGTGGCGGGGCCCAGCTCTACGCCCCGACAATTCGTGCTGCCTTCCCGCACAACGTGATCCACATCATGGACGCGCCCTGCTTCGCCAACGTTCGCGGCTTCTATACCATCGGTTCCGCACGGCAAGTCGCCAAGGCCGCCTGAGGACGCCCGCCATGGACAAGCTCCAGATGACCGTGACGCTGTCCGCCGACTCGGCTCCTGATCTGCTCGCGTATCTGCGGCAGTTCCCGGGAGCTCGGGAGCGGGCGTTCATGCTTAAACTGCTCGCGCAACGGGGGCTGCAGCTTGTGCTCAGCGCTGGTCCCGACACGCTGCTGCGTCCTCCCACTGCTGCAACGACGCCGACCGTTGCAGCACCGGTACCGCCTCCACCGCTGCTGGCTCACCCCGAACCCTCAGGAGCGAGGGAGCGGGAGACCGCCGCACCATACGCTACAGTAGCCGCGATCCTGCCATTGTCGCCGGCTGCGGCAGGCCGGCTTGCTGCGGATCGACCGCAGGTTGCCTCAGCCCATGCACAGGAGCGGCCACGGGCTACACCGGCGCCCGCATCTGAGCCTGCCGCGGACGGTCCTGATCCGCTTGCGGGACTGGATCTCGGTGCGCTCAATGACGCAATGGCGCGATTCGGCTAAGCGAGAATCTGCGGCGCACGGCGGCGCTTGACTCCGCCTCTTCATGTGGCAACCTAATAGCATTCAGAGAAAACAGGAGGATACCGAGCCATGTTTGAATACCTGTCCACGACTCAAGGCATTAACCGCTTCGTCTTCACTGTCCTGATTGGGTGGTGTCTTCTGGAGGCCGTCCTGGTCGTCTACAACGGCGTCAAAAACCGAAAGCGCGGCTGATCTTCGATCGGGATAGGGGCAGGCCTCGCGGCCTGCCTCCTCCCACACCACCGTGCATACGGGTCCGTACACGGCGGTTCGGATCAGTTGATCGGCGATGGTCCCAGCGACGGAAGGCCCAACGAGCGGAAGTAACGATTCGACAGCGCCTTGTTCAGTGCCGGGCTGTGGCTTAGGCGCCAGACACCGTGGGGCGAACCCGCCGTTTGTGCGGCAAGGTTGCGGTCCACGCCTCGCGCAACTAGCTCCCGGAATCGGGTCCGGCCACGCTTCCACTGCGTCCAGAAGAAGCAGCGTAGGCGGCGTCGGGTCCATTCATCCAGTTGCTTGAGCACGCTGGGCGTTTCACAGAAACCAAAGTAGCCACGCCAGCCCGTCAGATATCGTTTCAGCGTGCCGATCAACTGGTCGACGCTGATCCCGCGCGAGCGTTGCGTCAGTTCCCGGACCCGATCCTTGAAGCGAGCCAGGGCCTTGGGCGCGATGCGCCTTCTGACCTGCTCCCGCCCCAAGAAGGTGAAGCCCAGAAACTTCCGAGTGTGTGGCCGGGCGACCGCGCTCTTCGCCTCGTTGACCTTCAACTTCAGCTTGCTGGTGAGGAAGGCTTTCAGCCCACCCATCACCCGTTGGCCCGCGCGTTCGCTGCGCACGTAGACGTTACAGTCGTCTGCGTACCTCACGAAGCGCAGTCCGCGTCGCTCAAGCTCGCGGTCTAGATCGTCGAGCAACAGATTGGATAACAACGGTGACAGCGGACCGCCCTGGGGCGTGCCCTCGTCCGTTGCACCAACCAGCCCGTTCTCCAGCACACCTGCCGTCAGGAAGGAGCGGATCAGCTTCAGGACGCGCCTGTCGCTGACCCGCTTCGCCACCCGGCTCATCAGGATATCGTGGTTCACGCGATCGAAAAATTTCTCGAGGTCGAGGTCTACAACCCAGCGATGCCCTGCCTGGATGTAGCCCTGTGCGCGCTCCACGGCCTGATGCGCCGAGCGTCCCGGACGGAAGCCGTAACTGGAGTCCGAGAACGTCGGGTCCCACTGCCTTTGCAGCACCTGCAACACTGCCTGCTGGACGAACCTGTCGAGCGCAGAGGGGACGGTCAGCGCGAACTGCACAAGCGCTCAACGAGCATTTGGGATGGGCTGAGATCCGCCATCCGTTTCATCCGCTCCGGGGCCAGCGTTTTCCGGTCCTGAAGACGCGCCGGGTGACAGGCGTCGACACATTGCTACTGGGTCATGTCGAGCGCGGCAGCTTCAGCATTGCCCGCGAATGGACCGACTGGGGCGCGCCTGCCGTCGAAGACGATTGCGAGATCCCTGTGTCTCGCTTCGATCTGGGCATGCTGCTGGAGCTGATCGCGTTGATCGACCAGCTTGCCGCTTCGTCCTCCAAGAAGTCATCAACCAAAGGAGCTTGATCAATGCATTTCATTGCCCTACTATCAGACCAGTTTTTAACGTGGTCCGCCAATGGAAGATATTCCGTCGTCAACATTACGCAGGCGTCGCGCGCAATTGCTCAAGCAAATGCCGGCGTTGGACACGCTCTTGCGGGGCTCGCTCATCGAACGCTACAAGCGCTGCGGCAAGCCCGGCTGCAAGTGCGCCGATGGCCCAGGTCATGGCCCCAAGTACTACTTGTCGGTGAGTTTTCCCGGGCGCCGACCACAAATGGACTACGTGCCACAGGCCGATTACGCCGACGTCACCGAACACCTGGCGAACTATCACCGGGTCCGCGAGATCATCGAGGAGATCTGCGAGATCAATCGCGAACTATTACGCCGCCGCGAGGCGCTATAAGGGGCGTCGGTGAGCCAGTCGCCGCTGTCGCTCACCAACTCCATCGACCTGCAATCGGCCGGCGTACTCATCGCCAACATGCTCGAAGCCTGGCTCATCGCAGAGCCCGCGCTGGAGTTGACCGAGGAGGCCGTCGATGAACACCAAGATCACCCCCCAACATCAGAGCAAGCCGGCGTACATCTATATCCGCCAATCGACGCTGGCCCAGGTGCGACACCATCAGGAGAGCACGGAGCGCCAGTATGCGTTGCGCGACAAAGCGCTGGCATTGGGCTGGCCACAAACGTCGATCCGGATCCTGGATCGGGACCTCGGTCAGTCAGGCGCGCAGATGACGGGCCGCGAGGACTTCAAGACGCTGGTGGCAGATGTCTCGATGGGGCACGTGGGCGCCGTGTTTGCGCTGGAGGTCTCGCGCCTGGCGCGCTCGAATCTGGACTGGCATCGCCTGCTCGAGTTGTGCGCCCTCACCCATACCCTGGTAATCGACGCCGATGGCTGTTACGACCCAGGCGACTTCAACGACGGCCTGCTGCTCGGTCTCAAAGGCACAATGGCACAGGCGGAACTGCACTTTTTGCGCGGGCGCCTCCAAGGCGGCAAGCTCAACAAGGCGCAGAAGGGTGAGCTGCGCTTTCCGCTCCCGGTTGGGTTGTGCTATGACGACGAAGGCCACATCGTCCTGGATCCCGATGACGAGGTGCGCGGCGCCGTGCAGTTGGTGTTTCGTCTCTTTCGAGAGACCGGCAGCGCATACGCGGTCGTCAAGCGCTTTGCCGAAGATGGCCTGCGCTTTCCGAAGCGCGCCTATGGCGGCGCCTGGGCGGGCCGGCTCATCTGGGGGCGCCTGAGCCATGAGCGCGTGATCGGCCTGATCAAGAATCCTTCGTATGCGGGCATTTATGTCTTTGGACGGTACCAGTACCGCCAGCGCATCACGCCACAGGGGGAGGTGCATAAGCGCGTGCAGCCGGTACCCAAGGCAGACTGGCGCGTCCATCTACCCGACCATCACGAGGGATACATCAGCCCGGAGGAGTTTGAGCGGAACCAGGCACGCCTGGCGGGCAACCGGACCAACGGTGAAGGCACCGTGCTCAGCGGTCCGGCGCGTGAAGGATTGGCGCTGCTTCAGGGGATGCTGATCTGTGGCTGCTGTGGTCGGGCGCTGACCGTGCGCTACCAGGGTAACGGTGGCATCTACCCAATGTACTTGTGCAATGCGCAGCGCCGCCAGGGTTTAGCGACCAGAGATTGCATGAGCGTGCGCAGCGACCTGCTCGACAACGCGATCGGCGAAGCGATGCTCGCGGCCCTGCGGCCAGCCGAACTCGAACTCGCCGTGACCGCCCTGAACGAACTCGAGCAGCGGGATCAGGCCATCATGCGTCAGTGGCATATGCGCATCGAACGCGCCGAGTATGAAGTCGCTCTTGCCGAGCGTCGCTATCAGGAATGCGATCCCGCCAACCGTCTGGTCACGGGCACCCTCGAGCGGCGCTGGAATGACGCGATGCTTCGCCTCGCAGCGATCAAGACGGAAGCCGCCCAGTTCCAGAGCCAGAAGGCGCGCGTTGCCACACCCGAACAGAAGGCCCAGATCCTCGCACTGGCGCGCAATCTGCCGCGCCTCTGGCGTGCTCCGGCGACCCCGGCGAAGGATCGCAAGCGCATGCTGCGACTGCTCATCCGGGACATTACGGTCGAGAAACTTCCCGCAACCAGACAGGTGGTCCTACACGTGCGTTGGCAGGGCGGCACCTGTACCGACACCACCGTGACTTTGCCCAAGCCGGTCGCCGACGCGATGCGCTATCCCACTGCAACCGTCGAGCACGTGCGCAAACTGTCGCAACATTTGTCCGACCCGCAAATCGCTGCGCACCTCAATCAGGAAGGCCTGCGCAGTTCAACTGGCAAATCGTTCACGCTCTCCATGGTCAAATGGATCCGCTTCCGGTACGGGATTGCGGCGACCAACTTCATGCGGCCTGACGAACTCACGGTTCAGCAACTCGCTCACCGACTGGGCATCAGTCCACACGTCGTGTATTACTGGATTGAGCGCCAAGTCGTCCACGCTCGTAAGCTCGACGGGCGGGGCCCATGGTGGATCACGCTGGATCCCGTCAAGGAACAGCAACTGCGGGACTGGGTGCGCACTTCAGGGCATCTTCGGGGGCAACATTCCCACACTCAACTGTGAGAGGTGCATTATGAGATCACCGTCGGTATGCCGAGATTGCGGAACTCCCCCGGTTTGCCGACTTTCGGGATCGAGACCTGCCGGACCGGTTGCGGCTGATAGGTCCGCGCACGCAGTTCTGCCTGCAGACGGTCCAGATGCTGGTCCGCCTGTTCGGCAAAGTCTGCCACGCTGATTCCATCGACACCGCCACTGCCCCGGTTGGCCCGGACTCGCTCCCAGGCGACTTCCAGATTCTTCCGTTGAAA
Organism: Cupriavidus sp. FW305-26; assembly: GCF_058787975.1. Lineage (NCBI taxonomy): Bacteria > Pseudomonadati > Pseudomonadota > Betaproteobacteria > Burkholderiales > Burkholderiaceae > Cupriavidus > Cupriavidus sp. FW305-26. The sequence continues at coordinate 11,352 of NZ_JBYTAH010000077.1, read as the reverse complement.
AACCTTGTCAATTAATGAGTGGACCTTCCTTGCTTCCATCGGGTTGATCCAGTCAGACAGTCTCCTCGGGCGCGGATGTACGGGTATTTCACTCATGGAACTGATCCTCCTCCGTGTCCTTACTCACTGTCGTCCGGGCTCTTCCCAATCATCTTCGCCGGCTGCCTTCCCCGACCCACTTCTGTCGCCGATCGCTCGGTCACGTGGTTTTGGCCACGCTTCAGGTACTACTCAGCCGTCCGACTACTGGCACAGCACCGCTCGCCACTTCGCTCCTCGCTTATAGGCTCACTTCCCGCGGTGCCACCCGCAGACTGTGCCAGTCCTCCTGAGGTCACACGCTGTTCTTCCGTACCGTGCCGTCCGCAAACACCTTGGTGCGGTGGGTGAATGAGAACGCCTTCGCCCCCATACTGCGGGCTCGACCTTGCCCCACCTTTGGCCGACCGGTTCGTCATCGGGGCAGCCCCCATCGACTACGGCCCGGTACTTCTCCTCATGCCCTTCGGATTCCACCTCGCGGTGGACACCCTGCCCTCCGGAGACCTACGGGAAGGTGGCTCCAGGTCTGCCTTGGCTGTCTCCGGCTTTCGCCTTCGTGCCCGGTTAGGCATCTCCATACCTGCCTTCTCTCTCCGGCCAGCGAGGCATTACCCCCGCTTTTGGATATGACGCCCCTCATCTGAGCGTCAGAGGGACTTGAACCCTCCCGAACAACGCGCTGCTCAGCGCACAATATGGCCTCTGCTGACTTCTACACCGCCATCCCGACGCCTCTCGACGTCGGTAGCACCATGGCAGCGGTGCAGATCTCCCCGGGTATGACGCACCCACCTTCACGCTTATGCCTGTCGGATATACGCCGCACCGTTCCGTGCAAGTACTGGGCTTTGGCAATTTTGGCTACCTCACCCCGATACGACGCCTCATCCGCTTCCTGTTCGTCAGGCCAGCGCTTTGCCTCGGACTTCCTTCAGACTCCCAGTCGCCCGGGAAACCCTTGTCTCTGGCTAACACTTCCCCTTGCCGGGTGTGTAAGGGACTTGCACCCTCAAGTGAGTGCGCCCTGCCGGGCGCACCAAAAAAAAAAGGTTCTTCACCGATTTCCGGGGAAGGCCGCCCGGATCTTCAGGAAGAAGTAATGGTCATCGCGGAAGCCATAGGCCATCCGTTTGATGACCTTGATCCGGTTATTGATGCCTTCCACCAGATTGGTTCCCAACGGCCAGCGGCTGTGAGCCAGGATGCCGGGTAAATATGGCTTGAGGCGTTTGGCGAACAGGCACAGAGGTGCGATGCCGCTGGCCATTGCGCGCTCGTACCACCCTTGCCAGAAGCGCCGGGCGTAGCCGGGATGCCGATATGTCCAGAGCGTCTTGAGATCGTCCTTGAGCACGTAGACGGTCATCAGCGCTTGGTTGGCAGCCAGTATTTCATCAAGCCGGATCTGATCGGCCTCACGCGTGACGTTCTCCCGATTGCGCAGCAGTAACCAACGAGAAGACTTCACCACCTGACGAGCGGTCTTGTCGCCGCGCAGCCGATTAGCCTCATCCACCCTGACGCGGTCGATGACCTCACGACCGTACTTGGCCACCACGTGGAACAGGTCATAGACAACCTCCGCTTGCGGGCAGTGCATCCGCACTTCCAGGTCGTAGGCGGTATTCATGTCCATCACCGCGGCGCGAAGCCGGGCACAGCCTTCAGGGCCAAGCAGCTTGAAGAAGGGCCGGATTTCCTCTCGGGAGCGACCGCGCCCGACCCAGAGTACCCGCTTGCTCGACGGCTCGACGATGACTGTGGCATAGCGATGGCCCTTCTGGATCGCAAACTCGTCCATCGCGATCACCGTGACCCCGCTCAGATCGACCGGTCCCAATTCCCGCTCAAGATGGCGCAGATCGATGCGCTTGACCGTGGTCCAGGCCAACCGGTAGAAGGCCGCGACATGGCGCAACGACATGACCTTGCACAGTTGCGCTACGCTGGCCGCAAGCCGCGTCGTAACCCGCGCATAGGGCGCGAGCCAGTCCAGGCGCTCCAGCTTCGGGCCACATCGCCGGCAAGCCAGACGAAGTCGCGGCACGATCAGCTCCACCGGAATCTCGAACACAGGCAGATCCCGCACGCGCCGCTCTACCCGATCATGGATACTGCTAACGCCCCGACCACAGCCATCGCAGCACCGCCTACGGCGCCCCTTAGGTTCCAGCCGGATGATGCAAATACGCTGCCCATTGCGGGTCTCTTCCCAGCTATCGCGCAGGCGATAGCCTTCCCAGCAGCCGAGCTGGGCCATACAATCGCGTGGGGCCAACCTCCACCTTCCTGATTCTTGTTGTGTCGCAACTCCAAGATAACAGTGGTGGGCTTGTTGGCCCTTTTTGTTTCTAAACGGTCACGCAGATCGGCGAAGAACCAAAAAAAAGCCCAGCAGTTTGCTGGGCTTTTTTGTGAATGGGATGGCCTCTCAGTGAAGAGTCGGCGCCAAACAGTAGTCGAGGGCGGAATCGAACGAGAACTTCCGGTCTAGGAACGTGAAGCCACCGGACGGCTCTCGGCGGTACACATCGAAGAATTGCGCTTCCGATTGTCCGGCCTGAACTTCCGTAGCGGCGGTCGCACGCATAGCTTGGATATGCAGTTTATTGATGATTGCTGTGAAACCCTTTTGCGGCATTGCTTTTCTCCTCGGAGAGCCTGCCAAGGGGGGACTCCTTCCCTGTGGGAAGGACCCACAGGGCAGAGGTTAGGTAAGGCGCCACCGGCTGGTGGCGAACTGATCAGGCGGTAACAGCCTGTTGAGACATCAGGCGCAACTGGTACTCGGTGCGCCATTGATCGCAGAAGTCGGTTCCACGAACCTTTGGTCGATGCATGACGGTGTGCAGCCCTTCGGCGCGCAACCGCTTTTCCAACGCGAGCGCGTCGGCCATGCCTGGGGACTTTCGGGTCTTCGGGTCGATCCTGTCAAAATCCGCGAAGATGTGGACCGTGCGGATGCCCAGGTCCGGCGGCACCACAAACTGACTCAGCAGTACCCGGTTGAGGCAATTCCATGCCGGCACGCCGAAGAGCATGTACGCCGCATAGGCGCTCTCCAGCCCTTCCGCGACACCAACTTCACCATCGCGCGGTTGCATCAGACGCACTGCACCACCGGTCAGCGGCAACGCAGACACACCATTGCGCTTGGCCGGGAGGATCTCCCCATCCGCAGTGATTATCGTCGCCTTGGCGGGCTGTCGCGGGTCGAGCGACGTGCGATGCACCGTGGCCATGCGCCCATCTGGCCGTGTGAATTGCGCAACGATGGTCGGGTAGCGGCCAACAAGCTGGCCTTCATACCAATAGTCCTGCACCGCCAGGCGCAAGGCCGTTGGCCGCGGCGCGCGCAGGCCAGGAACCCGGGCAGCAAGATAGCGCATGGCGTGATCGCCAGGCACCAGCCCGGCAGCAGCTTCCCACTGCTTCGCAATACGCCGCATCTTGGTGGCGGGATCTACTGCTTTCCCCCGGCGAGCTGAATTTGGCCTCGTAAAGGGGGGGTCGATCGGCACAGCCCGCTCGCCATTCAAGTCCCGCCACAGTTCCGAGTAGGTCATGCCGGTGTAGCAACGCACGAGCTCGAGGCCGTCGCCGGCTTTCGGATTCCCTGCATTGCACTTCCGGCAGACCCAATCGCCGCGGCCGCGTTTGTTGTCATAGGTAAAGCGGTCATGGCCACCACAGAGGGGGCACGGACCTGGGCGTCCTCGCCAGAAGTTGTCCGTCAGGACTTCCGCTGGCACGTACTGCCTCACCAGAGCGTCCCATTGAGCGGGCGTCCAGCTTTTTACGATATCACTCAGTTCTTTCATGGGATGGCTCCAGGTGGAGGGTTGGTCGATGCCTGAGACAGGCGAAGGAACGCTTGCTCAAAAGACATCCCGGCCGAGGCCAGAAGGTCTTTTCAGCATTGCGTTTAGCTGAGGGGAATATGGGGATTTGGCCGAGCGGCCGAGAAAGGCACCGCTGCTACCGGGCAAGCCGGTAGCAGTTAGTTCAAAGAGGCACTTCTTGGAGGAGCGCGTCAGTACATCGGCGCGCCATCGTTGCGGAAGGGAATGCCATCGAGCACTGCAGGTCGCGCGAAGGGAATCTCATTGTCGTCGAATCCGCCGAATCCACCCGACGGCGGTTGCGCAGGCTGCTGACGCGCCGCGCCCGAGCGTTGCGTTGGCGGAGCCGAGCGCTGCTCGCTCCCACGACGCTGCTGCGAATCCGCTCGCTCTGCGCCGGCATCGCCGTCGTCATCGTTGACACCCGCGCGACCACTGAGCATCTGCATTTGATCGGCGACGATCTCGGTACTGTACTTGTCCTGGCCGGACTGATCCTGCCACTTGCGCGTACGAATGCGGCCTTCGATGTAGACCGGCGAACCCTTGCGCAGGTACTGACCAGCAATTTCTGCCAGCTTGCCGAAGAACGAAATGCGATGCCATTCGGTGGCTTCCTTCATTTCGCCGGACTGCTTGTCCTTGTAGCGATCGGTGGTCGCAATACGGATGTTTGTCACCGCGTCGCCACTGGGCATGTAACGAGTTTCAGGATCTGCCCCGAGGTTGCCCAGGAGGATGACTTTGTTGACGGATGCCATGGTGCTTCCTATTCAATGAACGAGATTGATGTTCCAGACCCACCTGTCCCAGAGCTTCTGCTCTCCGGTCCTTGGGTCCTTAATGGGATCGCCAGTCTTCTTATCGAAGGCTGGCACCTTTTCCTTGCGCAGGCGTTTGACCGCAACACGGTCACCCAGCTTGCAACCGGCTTCTGCGAGAGCGTCCTTCAGACCTTCGCCCTGCAGGGTCTTCTCGCCGGCACTCGTGTACAGCTTGACGGCAAACGAAGTGTAGGTACGAGGCCCGCCAGACTTACGGTTGGGGAACTCCATTTCGCCCCACTCGATGAGCTTGCCCACGGTGTAGGCGGAAGAGGAACCCTTTTCAGAGGAGGCGCTTCCGCCCCCTTCCCGCTCGCCGTCTTCGCGTTTGCTGCGCGATGGCTGGGCGCCATCCAAGCTACGCGTTGGCTGAAAGCGGCGCCCTCCTGCTGGCGCGTCACTACTTGTCGGCACGTCCGGCGTGAGTTCGCGCTCGGCTTGAAAAATGACGTCAGCCGCGACCTTCTCCAGCGCTTCGCCTGGATGCACGCTGACCTGTTTCCAACGAGGGATCACCTCCGGCAGCAGCTTGTCGCCATACGGCGTGCTTTGCAGCCGATGATGAAAGCCCCCAACGAAGTGGATCACGCGATCACCTTCGTCCCGAAGCAGATGGGGGACGCCGTGAACATAGAACTGCCGCTCGTTGGCGGCGCCCGTGCCGACCGGGATCGTGCTGGGAGAGGATGACCCTCTGTGTTCCGCGCTCAGAACACCGGCCACACGCTTGATGAGATTGAGCCAAGTCATGGTCTAAAGAAGGGAGCCACAGCACAAACGTCGGACCACATCGAGGTCGCAACGCAGCCTGGCATGATTGAGAATCACGTCTTGCAGGGTCTCAGGGTCGACCCCGGATACTGCGCAGACGTAGCTATATGGCAACGCGCCATTCCAGTAGCCAAAGATCCAGCCGAGCGTCATCGAGTATTCCTCCAGATCGAGAGGCCGATTGCGCATGCGGGCACGCAGCATCTCGGCACAGTCGATGAGGGACTCCGGCATGTTGTCGCCGCGCCGGCTATCGCAGGCGAGGCTGATGAGAGCGTCGACCATTTTCTCGCGCACCGCCTTGCTCCAGAGAGAAGGGTCGGGCAACGGGTCGAGCTTGGGAGGGGGCACTACGATGGCGGCCGCCTCACCGAAGAAGTCGAGCTGCCATCCCGCTGTTGTCGTTTCCATGATGGTCTCCGGACAGGCACCCGGAGACCCGCCAGCCGGCGGATAACGGGTACCCGCGACAGGTGGAAAGCGCCGCCTCAGAGAGGCGGCAACGGATCAGGAACGGTCGTGCGTTCCCGCTCGACGAAGCGGCGTCACCACAGCCGAGCGTTCATACGGTTGCTCGAGCGGATCTCCCACTTGATGCGATTCGTGCTTCGATTTGGATTGGGTATCCGGCATCGAAACCTTCGGCGCTGCGGGCACGGCCTTGTTCCAGACCATGGCCCGGTGATACAGGAATGACAGTCCAACGACGGTCACAAAGGCACCGACGATGAACGACTGCGACGCCATGTACAACACCATGCAGAGCATGAAGAATTTGAATGGACGCTTGATGAGATTCGTGACAAAGGATTCCATAGTTTCTCTCCAGAAACGTTGCAAGGGATTTCCTGGCAGATGCCAGGCGATGGTTCGATGCTCCGAGGGAGCAAGGAATCTCTGGAGGAACAGCTGCGCTTCAACGCGCTTGCGGCATGCAGTAGCGCATGGCGAAAGCACGCTGGCGTGGGCGGGGGACTATGAGATTGAGCGCTGCCGCCATTCGGCGCGCACTAGGTCGATGCGTCTGAACGCAGGTTTGTCACGATCCTAACGACAGAGGATCAAGGAAGGTAGGCAGAAAGCTAACCAAAACACGGTGGCTTTCCGGGAAAAACGCATGAGCATGCTCATGGTTTGAGGTCGCGTCCGCAAATTAAGGTTTGTTTATTTCTGTTTTTCGAATGTCTAATATCGACCCCTAACGTTAGGGGTAAACCCCTAAATTCCCGGGCAAACGGTACCGATAAGCGAAGCATAAGCAACCAGCTTTGCACCTGTCCCGGCAAATGACACCCCTAAATGAAGAGCTTTTGCTGACCAAAAGGCGTCGCACGTTCCGTACTCTCCATGAGGACTTGACAACGCTTCTGGGCCGTAACGCTGGTTGTCAGGTTCCTTCCAAGTGAGCGAAAAATGCCGCAGAAAAAAATCAAAACTGAAGACGTTCCTGCCGTGCGGGCAGACATCGTGAATTTCCCTGTGCAACCTGAGGTCTCCCGAGCGGAGATAGCCTTACGCAATGCGCTCGGGACTGTCCCAGTCAACGAGGACGCATTCAGCCGTCTTCTTCAATGTGTCCGAAACATTCAGCGCACGAAGGACAAGATCTCTCGTCTGCTCCAGGACCTTGGGGCGGACCTTCAGCTCATGCATGAATCAACGACGGAAATCGTCGCTGCTGAGTATGGCGACACCCGAGCGGCACGGTCACGCGCGCGGGAGATGTTCTTCACCATCGCTGAGGACGCACTCGACCTCACTCGTAGCCAGGCACAGCTATACCTGAGTCTCTACCATCGCTTTCTTCAGCACAACGGCGCGCTTTCGAAGCTCAATATTGGTGAACTTATGGTTCTACGCCGGCGTGACTACTCCGCGGAGGAAATTGACGCGGTCATCGAATTCAAGGAGAACGACCCGGCCTACCATCGCAAGGACATTCGCAAGTTCGTCGAGCGGCTTCGTAAGCAGGAGGAGGAGGTTATCGACGTCCAAACCAAGTTGGACATCGCGACAGCGGAACTTGCAAGTACGGTTTCCGAGAATGCCGACAAGGATTTTGAGATTAGGCGCCTCAACACTGAGCTCGGACGATTGGCGTCAGAACGCGACGCGGATCGGGAAGCGCTGAGTCACGTACGGGAGGAGATGACCCGGCAAAACTTGAGCTACAGCGCTATCCGGATGCAGATCGATGATCTGGAGCGCGAGAAGCGAGAGCTGCAGGACCGCATGGCGTTCTCGAAGGCCAATACCCGCCCGGAAACCGTTGAAGTGCAAGTGGTTCCGCTAGGCTACGCCTCCCTGGAAGACGCCCTGGCCGCCAAGAATGACGAACTCTCCGCGGCAAAGGCAGAGCTGGCCGATATCCAGTCGCGGCGCCAGCAGATTGAGGACGAAATCGCAGAACGCTCGTCCGTCCTGGATAAGCGTGCGCGCGCCCGTGATGAACTCGCCAAACTGGTGACGGAATTCGAGCAAGTCGTTTCGACATTCGCGTCGGTGCAGCTCGCCGTACAGATGGCCGGAGACGTTTCCGAATTCCGCCCGGCCTTGACGGTGCTCGACAGCATCGTCTCACGTCTCCACGCCGACATTCGCTCGGCCCTGAATGCCCGATGAGAGCAAAGAGCTATGCTACAGCACTCCCCCACCGCCGAGTTTGAGCGTTTGCGACTCACCAGGATGACATGCGATCGGATTCGGTCGGCAAACTATCACCTCACCGATCACCTTGCGGAACTGCTCGGCGCGCACCCTGAGCTTGAGCAGATGCTGCATATTGGCAAAGGTGGCGTCGACAAGGTCCGCAAGGCGGAGGCCACGCAACGCGATTTGATGGGCACCCCGTTCCTCGTTGTCGTGCCGACGCTCTCCGAGGTACAGGACTGGCGTTGCTTGAGTGAAAACACAACGACCACACTGGCCGTCGACACACTGCGTTCTCAGTTACCTGGCTGGACCAACGACGACAAGCTTCGCTTGTTCTACAACAATCGCCATTACATTTGGCTGATGGTCGAGTTGCTCCACGTCAGCATTCTGGCCGCGCCGCTTCTCGGGATCACCAAGGAGCTAGCAGAGTATCTGCGTTCGCTCCCGCAGCACGTCCTTGACACGGCCATTGCGCGGGTGGACTTCCCGATTTTCCGTTGGCGCCTGCATAGCAAGACTTTCTGGATCGACTTTGATTCCAGTCGGCTGGGGACCGATTCGAAAGGGCATCACTTCCTGACCTCCACCCCGCTGCGCGCCGATCGCTTGGCGACGAAGAACAGCTGGACGAACCTCCGGTTGGAGCCATTCCAGAAGAAGGTCTACAGCGAAATGATGGTCCGAAGCTACTGCCGCGCCTCGACTATCACATCGCTGCTGGGCATAACCTCGACACGTACCCGCAAGCTGTTCCACCTGATCCACGGAAAATCCTCTCCCTCCGGTCAGCTACCGACGTCGACCGCCTGGTACTTCGAACATCCTACCCATCGCCTTCAGGCGACGACCATCGTCACGCTGTATCGCATTGCATTGGCGTTCGGCGCCAATGTTCCGGAGGCATTCATCGCAGCCTACGATCTTTTTGAAAAATTCTTCGGAACTTCGTCCAAGATCTCTGCCGATCGGGCATGTCACATTTGCCGAACCATGTCCACCGATGCGCAATTGGAATTGGCACCTTGCAGGGTATGTCGGACCCCCTATCTCATTGCAAACGCGGCGCCCCGTATTGAACTCAGCCACGCATTCTCCTGCCCCGGCTGCAGTGGGCTACTTGGCGGTCCAAATGGCGCGGCGCGCCGGCACAAATAGATCAAAGAGGACTGAAGGATGATGAGTACCGCTATTCTATTCGTTCTCGTCTTTGTAGTGCCCCCGGTCCTGGCATACATGCTCGCGCGGCAATGGGGATGAAGCGGCTGGAAGTGGGCGTTGATCTGCTTCTGCACGCATTACATCGGCCTCTTCCTGCTGTATCTGCTGCCGTCAAGGGAGACCCCAAAGCTTCAGCAGTACTGCGAGAAGCATCCCGAATGCGCAACGAATATTGGCATGGCCTGCTATTGCGGATCGCGCAGCATCCGCCTGTGGCGCGAACAACGGTTCCTCTCCATGCGGCAGCACCATATTTGCAACCACTGCGGCCGGACCCCTTACACCACTGATGCTGAAGCCCCACCTTCAGGGGGTCAAAGTTGGCTTTAGTTTGTCGTCTAGATGGTGTTCCCCTTCGTGTATGCTCACGCCGGCCGAAGGCTGGGCGCGGACTTGACTTTGCGCCCCGGACGTTAAGCTAAAAATAACGGACCGATCCCCGGCCGATTCAAAATCAGAGAAGAAAAATGCAAAACTCCAAATTCGCTTTCTCGGTCCTGGCCACGGCCACGGCGCTCACTTTGGCCGCATGTGGCGGTGGTGGTGGCGACGACGGTGGCTCCAAGCAGGAGCCGAGTACACCAACCACGCCAACGGTTCCGCAGGCTCCGACGTCGGTGCCGCCGGCGACAACGGTCTCCGCCCCTTCGTACCCCAGTGGCGACCTGCGTCTGGCAGCGTTCAATGCCCTGAGCGACTATCGGATCAAGATGGGCGTCGGTGCCCTGAAGCAAGATACAGCCCTCGATGTTGCCGCGGACAACCACGTCGCGTACCTGAAAGCAAATTCTGCGGTTGGCCACGACGAAACTGCCGGCAAGCCCGGCTTTACCGGTGCAACTCCTTACGAACAGGGCGTAGCCGCGGGTGCCTCGAAGGACCAGTGGATCAGCCAAGCGGCAGATGGTTCCATCGGCTGCCTGGCGGACTTTAGGAACTCGGTGTATCACCTGCAGGGCATCACCAGCAACCAGGAGACGATCGGCCTTTCCATTCGTGACGGTTATTGCGTTATGAATTTTGGCGTAAAGACCGGTGCAAACGGCAGCGGATATGGCCTCCCGCAGTGGGGTGGACAGCAAATGGCGACGAACGCCTTTGCTTATTCTCCAATCGACGCCGAAAGCGTCCCAGGAACATTCACCGCCACCGCCGAGTCGCCAAGCCCGGCACCAGATCTGCCGAGCGCAGGCCACCCTGTCATGTTCAGGGTTCCAGCTCCCAATGCAAGTGACGTGCTGACGGTCTCAAACTTTATCCTCACGGGCCCAGCGGGTAACGCAGTTCCCGCCAGAGTTCTGGTTGCCAGCGCCGCGAAGCCGAGCTCAGTCGCTTCGGCTATCTCGGATCCCTACGTCTACAGTGGAGTGGCCTTCCTTCTCCCTACCCAACCGCTCTCGGCTGGCACTTACACCGCAACTTTCGCGGGCGCTCGCAACGGCGTAGCCATCAGCAAGTCTTGGAGCTTCACGGTATACTGACGTAGCGCCAAGCTGCAAAATTGGAAATGGCCCGCATCGATGCGGGCCATTTTCTCTTCTTCCGCGGGCTAGTCTCACTGCACTGTAGCGCCGTTATTACAAACACTGGCCGGCGCCAGGTATGTCCAAGTGAAGCACGTCCCTGGGCCGTTGCTGCCGCCGCCGGTCAAGGCCGAGTCGAACCCAGGCCCAGTAACGGCTTGAAACTGCATTGACGGTGTGCCATGAGTGATGACCCACCCGTTCACGACCGTCGACGCCCCCGGATTTCTCACGGTGACCAGCGCAGACGTCAATGCTGCGTATCCGCCAGAAGCTTTCAACTGATCGTAGGGGACACTGCCGAACAGCACATACTCTACATTACTGCCCCCGAAACCTTGCCGGGATGTGTACGAGTATGCGTACGGGGTAGCCGCTGGAACCGGCACGCCGCCACCCGCCGCAAAGCCGCCAGCAACAAGCACAAACGTCACCGTGTTTGGCGGTGGTGGAGGCGGTGGTGGAGGTGGTGGCGGC